>CANKBT010000300.1 GCA_947479995.1 Frankiaceae bacterium
CACGCCGTGCGCGTGGCCGCGACCGACGCCGGGCTCGCCGTCGAGTCGGCCGACATCGCCTGGCTGCCGTCGGTCAGCGTGCCGCTCGAGGACGACGTCGCGCGCCGGGTGCTCAAGCTCGTCGACGCCCTCGAGGACCTCGACGACGTGCAGAACGTCTGGGCCAACTTCGACGTCAGCGACGAGGTCCTCGAGTCGGTCTGACCGCTCTCGCGGTGGTTTGAGTCGCCGCCACGACGGCACCCTCGTACCTGCCGAGCACGTCGGCCCCCCGAGCGGGGGTCGCCGCGTTCGGCTCGGTTGAGAGGCAGCCGCGGTCCGTGGAGGGCCCGACGCCCTCCCGTGCCCACGCCCCGGCGTGTCGTCGAGAGGAGCACCCCGTGTCCCCGTCCCCCTCCCCGGACCTGCAGCGCCGGCGCGCTGCGCTCATCGCCGCCTGGCAGGCCGCCCGCGACGAGGAGCTCGCCGCCGAGGACCCGAAGCTGGCGCCGCGCGAGCGCCGCATGGACCTCGACCGCCGGGCCGGCGTCCTGGCCCGCGTGCAGGAGGTCGTCGACGAGCGCCTCGCCGCGGCGCCCGTCGACCTCACCGGCACCGCCGCGGCGCGCCGCGTCGTCGTCGCCCACCGCAGCCCCTGGTTCACCGACCGCCTGCGCGACGCCCTCGCCGGGCACGGCGTCGAGGTGCTCGCGGTCGTCGACGACGGCGCCGACGCCATCGGCACGACGCTCGTCGAGCTGCCCGACGCCGTGGTCGTCGAGTCCGTGCTCCAGCGCGTCACCGGCGTCGAGGTCGTGCGCGAGCTGCGCCGCTACGCCCCCGAGGTGGTCGTCACCGGCTTCGTGCCGTACGAGGCCGACCGCGGCGCGCTGCTCGACGCCGGCGCCGCCGAGGCGTGGAGCCGCAGCACCACCCCCGACGCGCTCGCCGCGCAGCTGGCGGCCCTGCTCGACGGGCCGGGCGGCGCCGACGGCGGCCGCCGCGACGGGCGGCAGCCCGCGTCGGTCTGACCGACCGGCGCGCCTCCTCGCCCGCCGCCCCCCGCGCCCGTACGGTGTCCGAACACACGTTCGGGAGGGGTGCGGAGTGCGCGTGCTGGGGGTCGACCCCGGGCTGACCCGCTGCGGCCTCGGCGTCGTCGACGGGGTGCCCGGCCGGGCGTCCATGGTCGCGGTCGGCGTCGTGCGCACGCCCGCCACCGACGACCTCGGGCCGCGCCTCGTCGCGCTCGAGGAGCAGGTGGAGGCCTGGCTCGACCTGCACCGGCCCGACGCGGTCGCCGTCGAGCGGGTCTTCGCGCAGGCCAACGTCCGCACCGTCATGGGCACCGCGCAGGCCGGGGCGGTCGCCGTCGTCTGCGCCGCGCGCCGCGGGCTGCCCGTCGCGCTGCACACGCCGAGCGAGGTCAAGGCGGCCGTCACCGGCTCGGGCCGGGCCGACAAGGCGCAGGTCGGCGCCATGGTGACGCGGCTGCTGCGCCTCGACGCGCCGCCGCGGCCCGCCGACGCCGCCGACGCGCTCGCCCTGGCCCTGTGCCACCTGTGGCGCGGGCCGTCGCTGGCCCGGCTCGCCGCCGCCGCCCGGGCGGGTGGCCGGTGATCGCCAGCGTCGGGGGAGTGGTCAGCGCCCTCACCGCCGACGGCGTCGTCGTGCGCGTCGGCGGCGTCGGGCTCGCGGTGCACACCACGCCGCAGACCCGCGCGCTGCTGCGGGTCGGCGACGAGGCCGACCTGGCGACCTCGCTCGTCGTGCGCGAGGACAGCCTGACGCTCTACGGCTTCGCCGACGCCGCCGAGCGCGACCTGTTCGCGCTGCTGCAGACGGCGTCGGGCGTCGGCCCGCGGCTGGCGCAGGCCGTGCTCACCGTGCACCCGCCCGAGGTCGTCGTGCGCGCGCTGCAGTCGGAGGACCTCACCACGCTGGTGCAGGTGCCCGGCATCGGGCGCAAGGGCGCGCAGCGCATGGTGCTCGAGCTCAAGGACAAGGTGGGCCCGGTCGGCGCCGCGGCCGCGTCGGCCGCCCCCGCCCCCGGCTGGCGCGACAGCCTCGGCGGCGCGCTCGTCGGGCTGGGCTGGTCGCCGGCCGACGCCGACGCCACCGTCGCGCGGCTCGCGCAGGAGCACCCGGCCGCCGGCGACGCCGACGTGCCGGCGCTGCTCCGCGAGGCGCTGGCCCTGCTGAGCCGGTCGCGGTGAGGGCGGTGAGCCCGCGTGGCTGACCCGTACGACGCGCACGAGGAGGCCGAGCTGGCCCGCCGCAGCGCCGAGGTCGTGCCCGAGGCGGTCGACGACGACCGCGTCGTCGAGGCCGCGCTGCGCCCGCGGCGGCTCGACGAGTTCGTCGGGCAGGAGCGCGTGCGCGAGCAGCTCTCGCTCGTGCTCGACAGCGCGCAGCGCCGCGGCCGGCCGCCGGACCACGTGCTGCTGTCGGGCGCCCCCGGGCTCGGCAAGACCTCGCTCGCCATGATCATCGCGGCCGAGCTCGGCTCCGGCATCCGCATCACCAGCGGCCCGGCCCTGGAGCGCGCCGGCGACCTCGTCGCCCTGGTCACCTCGCTGGCCGAGGGCGAGGTGCTGTTCATCGACGAGATCCACCGCCTCGCGCGCCCCGCCGAGGAGCTGCTCTACATGGCGATGGAGGACTTCCGCATCGACGTCGTCGTGGGCAAGGGGCCGGGCTCGACGGCCATCCCGCTCGACGTGCCGCCGTTCACCCTCGTCGGCGCGACCACGCGCTCGGGCCTGCTCACCGGGCCGCTGCGCGACCGCTTCGGCTTCACCGCCCACATGGAGCCCTACACGCCGGCCGAGCTGGAGCGCGTGCTCGCCCGCAGCGCCGGCCTGCTGGGCGTCGACCTGCGGCCCGAGGGCGCCGCCGAGGTCGCCGGCCGGTCGCGCGGCACGCCGCGCGTCGCCAACCGCCTGCTGCGGCGGGTGCGCGACTACGCCGAGGTGCGCGCCGACGGCGTCGTCACCCGCGACGTCGCGCGGGCGGCCCTCGACGTCTACGACGTCGACGCGCTCGGCCTCGACCGGCTCGACCGCGCCGTGCTCGACGCGCTCGTCCGCCGCTTCGGCGGCGGCCCGGTCGGCCTGTCGACGCTGGCGGTCGCCGTGAGCGAGGAGCCCGAGACGGTCGAGGAGGTCGCCGAGCCGTTCCTCGTCCGCAGCGGGCTGGTGGTGCGCACGCCGCGCGGCCGCGTCGCGACGCCCGCGGCCTGGCGCCACCTCGGCCTGGCGCCGCCGCTCGCCGGCGCCGGCCCCGCCCGCGACGTGCTGCCGCTCGACCTCGGCGACAGCGCCTGAGGCAGGCTGGGCCCGTGGAGCACCCCGCAGCGCCGTCCTGGCGCGACCGCGTCGTCGACGTCCCGGACTGGCCGGCGCCCGGCGTGCTGTTCAAGGACATCACCCCGCTGCTGGCCGACCCGGTGGCGCTCGACGGCGTCGTCGACGCCCTCGCCGACCGCTGGCGCGGGGAGGTCGACGTCGTCGCGGGCGTCGAGGCCCGCGGCTTCCTGCTCGGCACGCCGCTCGCGCTGCGGCTCGGCGTCGGCTTCGTGCCGCTGCGCAAGCAGGGCAAGCTGCCGCGCGCGACCCGCTCCGCCGCCTACGCGCTCGAGTACGGCGAGGCGGTGCTCGAGGTGCACGCCGACGCGGTCGCCCCCGGCGCGCGCGTGCTCGTCGTCGACGACGTGCTGGCCACCGGCGGCACCGCCGCGGCCGCGCTGCAGCTGGTCACCGCCACCGGCGGGGTCGCCGCCGGCCTGGCCGTGCTCATGGAGCTCACCGCGCTCGGCGGCCGCGCCGCCGTCGCGGCCGCGGCCCCGGGAGCGCCCGTGTCGGCGCTGCTGGAGTGGTGACGCGGCTCGCCGCGCCGCCGGAGTGGCCCTCGCCACCTATGCTCGCCGGTCGTACGCCGTGTCCGCGCGTGCGCACCCCCGCCCCCTCGTAGGAGTCCCTGCACGTGGCCACACGACCGTCCAAGCCCCGCGCGCGGCAGGTGTCCCGCAAGAACCACCCGAGGCCCGGGCGCACGCTGCTCGTGCTGTTCGCGGTCATGGGGGCGATGCTCGCGGCGATGCTCGGCACCGGGGCGACCGGCGTGCGCCTCGGGCTCGACCTCGCCGGCGGCACCAGCGTGACGCTGCTGCCCCGGCTCGAGGACGGCGGGCAGA
>CANKBT010000301.1 GCA_947479995.1 Frankiaceae bacterium
CCGCTGGGGTCGGGCAGGCCGCGCAGCTCGGCGACCAGCTGCAGGTTCTCGCGGCCGGTGAGGACGTCGTCGACCGCGGCCGCCTGGCCGGTGAGGCTGATGGCCTCGCGCACGCGCTCCGGGTGCCGCGCCACGTCGTGCCCGAGCACCGCGGCCGTGCCACCGTCGGCGCGGAGCAGCGTCGCCAGGAGGCGCACCAGCGTGGTCTTGCCGGCGCCGTTCGAGCCGAGCAGCGCGACGACGGCGCCCCGGGGGACGACGAGGTCGACCCCCCGCAGCACCGGGTGGTCGCCGTAGGAGCGGGTGAGGCCGTGGACCTCGAGGGCAGCGGCCGCGGGGGCCGGTCGGGGTGTCATGGCGGCAGCGTCGGAGGTTGACGCTGCGTCAAGGTCAAGCCCCGGTGTCGAGCGCGCGTCAGGCGCCGTCGAGCAGCTCCAGCGCGCGCTCCGGCGGCCGGGCCACGACGGCCCGGTCGCCGCGCAGCACCACGGGGCGCTCGATCAGGCGCGGGTGCGCCGCCAGCGCGTCGAGCACGGCCTCGTCGTCGGCGCCCGCGAGGCCGAGCGCGCGGTACTCCGGCTCGCCCGTGCGCAGCAGCGCGCGCGGGTCGCCGCCGAGCAGGCCGACCACCCGCGCGATCTCCTCGCGGCTCGGCGGGTCGTCGAGGTAGCGCACGACCGCCGGGGTGACGCCGCGCTCGGCGAGCAGCGCGTGCGCCCCGCGGCTCTTGCTGCAGCGGGTGTTGTGCCAGATCACGACGTCGTCCACGTCAGGAGTTTGCACCGGCGTCCACGGGCGACGTAGGGTGGTGTCACCGACGCGGGGTGGAGCAGCTCGGTAGCTCGCTGGGCTCATAACCCAGAGGTCGCAGGTTCAAATCCTGCCCCCGCTACCACCACGAAGGCCCGGTCCCTCCCGAGGGACCGGGCCTTCGTCGTGCTCGGGGGTCGGGCCAGCGGGGTGCCGCGCACGAAGGCCCCGTCGTCCACCCGCGGCTCGCCCGCGGGTCCCGGCGCGTGTCCGGGCCGGTCGCCGCGCCCGTGGGCACCAGGTGGACGACACCGCCTCCGCGGGCCGGGGCACGCGAGGCAGGCGCGGCGCCCGCCCGCGGCTAGGCCTGCAGCCGCTCGCGCACCTCGTCGCGCGTCGGCGCGGTGGCGGCCCCCGCACGCTCGACCGCCAGCGAGCCGGCCGCGCAGCCGGTGCGCGCGGCGTCGAGGGCGTCGGCACCGGCCGCGCGCGCGGCGGCGTACGCGCCGGTGAAGGCGTCGCCGGCGCCGGTGGTGTCGGCGACGCGGCGCGCCGGCACGCCGGGCACCGCGACCGGGTCCTCGCCGCGGCGGGCGACGAGGGCGCCGTCGGGGCCGAGGGTGACGACGACCTCGGGCACGCGCGCCAGCAGCAGCGGCACCGCCTCGTCGAGGCTCGCGGCGCCGGCCACGTCGCGCGCCTCCTGCGCGTTGACGACGAGCACGTCGAGCAGCCCGACCAGGTCGTCGGGCAGGGGCTGCGCGGGGGCGGCGTTGAGCACGCGCAGGCCGCCCGCCGCCGCCAGCGCCTCGCGGACGGCGCCGAGCGGCACCTCCAGCTGGCACAGCACGACCGCGGCGGCGGCGACGAGGTCACGCTGCGCGTCGCCGAGGCCGGTGAGGGTGGCGTTGGCGCCCGGGTCGACGACGATGGCGTTCTCACCGGCCTCGTCCACGACGACGTACGCGGTGCCCGTGGCGGTCTGCGGCGACAGCAGCGCCGCCGACGTGCCGACGCCCGCGTCGCCGAGCGCGTCGAGCAGCACGGCCGCGGCGTCGTCGTCGCCGACCGCCCCGACGAAGGCCGTGCGGGCGCCGCTGCGCGCCGCCGCGACCGCCTGGTTGGCGCCCTTGCCGCCCGGCCCGGTCGTGCGCCCGCGCGCCAGCACCGTCTCGCCCGGGCGCGGGACGGCCCGCACGTCGAGCACCACGTCGAGGTTGGCGCTGCCGACGACCACGACGTCGTACGGGGGGCGGGGCACGGGGTCGGCCTGCCCGCGATCCACCGCGACCACCCGCGGGACCGTGGCGCTGCCTAGGCTCGATGGCGTGACGACCACCGTGCCCGACGCCGCGCTGGAGGTCCTGCAGCGGGTCTTCGGCTACGACGCCTTCCGCGGCGACCAGGCGCGCGTCGTCGCGCACGTCGTCGCGGGCGGCGACGCGCTGGTGCTCATGCCGACCGGCGCGGGCAAGTCGCTCTGCTACCAGGTGCCGTCGCTCGTGCGCGGCGGCACGGGCGTCGTCGTCTCGCCGCTCATCGCGCTCATGCAGGACCAGGTCGACGCGCTGACGGCGCTCGGCGTCCGCGCGGGGTTCCTCAACTCCACGCAGGACCCCGACCAGCGGCGCGCGGTCGAGCAGGCCTACCTCGCCGGCGAGCTCGACCTGCTCTACCTCGCGCCGGAGCGCCTGCGGGTGGCGTCGACCGTGCGGCTGCTCGAGCGCGGCAGGATCGCGCTGTTCGCCATCGACGAGGCGCACTGCGTGGCGCAGTGGGGCCACGACTTCCGCCCCGACTACCTCCTGCTGTCCGAGCTGCACGAGCGGTGGCCCGACGTGCCGCGGCTCGCGCTCACCGCCACCGCGACGCCCGAGACGCACGCCGAGATCGCGCAGCGGCTCGACCTCGGCGACGCGCTGCACGTCGTCGCGTCGTTCGACCGGCCCAACATCCAGTACCGCATCGCCCCCAAGGACGAGCCCCGCAAGCAGCTGCTGCAGCTGCTGCGCGACGAGCACCCCGGCGAGGCCGGCATCGTCTACTGCCTGTCGCGCAAGTCGGTCGAGCAGACCGCCGCCTGGCTCGCCGCGCAGGGCGTCGCGGCGCTGCCGTACCACGCGGGCCTGGACGCCCCGGTGCGCCAGCGGCACCAGGCGCGGTTCCTGCGCGAGGACGGCCTGGTGATGGTGGCGACCATCGCCTTCGGCATGGGCATCGACAAGCCGGACGTGCGCTTCGTCGCCCACCTCGACCTGCCGAAGTCGGTCGAGGGCTACTACCAGGAGACCGGGCGCGCCGGGCGCGACGGCCTGCCGTCGACGGCCTGGCTGGCGTACGGCCTGGCCGACGTCGTGCAGCAGCGCAAGATGATCGACGAGTCCGAGGGCGACCTCGCGCACCGCCGGCGCCTCACGCAGCACCTCGACGCCATGCTCGCGCTCTGCGAGACCGTGGCCTGCCGCCGCGTGCAGCTGCTGGCGTACTTCGGGCAGGAGAGCGAGGCGTGCGGCAACTGCGACACCTGCCTCGTGCCGCCCGAGACGTGGGACGGCACGGTGGCGGCGCAGAAGGTGCTGTCGACCGTCTACCGGCTCGACAGGGAGCGCGGGCAGCGCTTCGGCGCCGGCCAGGTGGTCGACGTGCTGCTCGGCAAGCGCACGCCCAAGGTCGCGCAGAGCCGGCACGACGAGCTCTCGGTCTTCGGCATCGGCGGCGAGCTGTCCGAGGGGGAGTGGCGCGGCGTCGTGCGCCAGCTGCTCGCGCAGGGGCTGCTCGCGGTCACCGGCTCCTACCAGGTGCTCGCGCTCACCGAGGCCAGCCGCCCCGTGCTCGCCGGCGAGCAGCAGGTGCGGCTGCGCAAGGACCCGGTGCGCAGCGCCCGCACCCGCAGCCGCTCCTCGTCGGCGCCCGCCGACCTGCCGCCCGGGGCGGCACCGGTCTTCGAGCGGCTGCGCGCCTGGCGGGCGGCGGCCGCCTCCGAGCAGGGCGTGCCGGCGTACGTCGTCTTCCACGACGCGACGCTGCGCGAGATCGCGACGACGCTGCCGGCGACGACCGCGGAGCTGGGGCGGGTCAGCGGCATCGGCGAGGGCAAGCTGGCGCGCTACGGCGCGGGCGTGCTCGAGGTGCTCGCCGGTGCCCCGCCCGCGGCGACGGCCGGGCCGGCCGCGGCACCGGCTGCGGCACCGGCTGCGGCACCGGCTGCCGCGCCGGCAGCGTCCCCGGGCCCCGACCCGGAGGAGGACTGGCACGAGCAGGAGCCGCCGGACGAGGACGGCTGAGCGGCACGCCCCGCGGCCCGCGTACGGTCGCCGGCATGGCTGACCGCGTCGCCCTCGTCACCGGCTCGTCCTCCGGCATCGGCGCGCAGGTGGCGCGCCGCCTGGCGGCCG
>CANKBT010000302.1 GCA_947479995.1 Frankiaceae bacterium
CTGTCGGCGGGCGGGTTCGACGACCCGGCCTCGGAGTCGGCCCGCGCCACCGCGCTGCTGAGCGAGGACTTCGGCACCGGCGCCCCCAACCTCGCCGTGCTCGTCGAGGCCGACCGCCGCGTCGACGACCCGTCGGTCGAGGCGCGCGGCACCGCGCTGGCCGAGCAGCTCGCCGCCACCGAGGGCGTCACCGCGGTGACGTCGTGGTGGACCTCCGGCCGCCCGACCGCGCTGGTCAGCGAGGACGGCACGAAGGCGCTCGTGCTCGGCCGGCTCACCGGCACCGAGGACGAGCAGATCGACCGCGCCGGGCTGCTCGCCGAGGACCTCAACAGCACCGCCGACGGCGTGACCGTGACCGTCGGCGGCGAGATGGAGGTGTTCCGCCAGGTCGGCGAGACCATCGACGCCGACCTCAAGCGCGCCGAGTCCGTCGCCATCCCGGTCACGGCGGTGCTGCTCGTGCTCGTGTTCGGCTCGGCGGTCGCCGCCGGCCTGCCGCTGCTCATCGGCGTGCTGTCGATCCTCGGCACCTTCCTGACCCTGCAGGTGCTGCAGTCCCTCACCGACGTGAGCGTCTACTCGGTCAACCTGGCGATCTCGCTCGGCCTGGGGCTCGGCATCGACTACGCGCTGTTCATGCTCACCCGCTACCGCGAGGAGGTGCGCGCCGGCGCCGCCCTGCCCGACGCCGTCCGCACGACCGTGCGCACCGCCGGGCGCACGGTGCTGTTCAGCGCGCTGACCGTCGCGCTCAGCCTGCTCGTGCTGCTCGTCTTCCCGCTGTACTTCCTGCGCTCGTTCGCCTACGCCGGCGTCGCGGCCGTCGTCTTCGCCACCGTCGGCGCGCTCGTCGTGCTGCCGGCGGCGCTGGCCGCGCTCGGCCCGAAGGTCGACGCGTACGACCTCAACCGCCCGCTGCGCCGCCTGCTGCGCCGGCCGGAGCGGTCGGTCGACCACGTCGACGGCGAGGGCTTCTGGCACCGGCTGGCGCTGCGCGTCATGCGCCGGCCGCTGGGCTTCGGCACCGCCGTCGTCGTGCTGCTGCTCGTCGCCGGCTCGCCGTTCCTCGGCGTGACCTTCGGCCTGCCCGACGACCGGGTGCTGCCCCGCGACGCCTCCGGGCACGTCGTGGCGCAGACCGTCCGCGACGCCTTCCCGAGCAACGAGCCGCTCGCCCTCACCGTCGTGCTCCCCGGCGCGAGCACCGACCCGGCGGGCACCGACGCGTACGCCGCGCAGCTGTCGGCCCTGCCCGGCGTCGACCGCGTCGACGCCGCCACCGGCTCGTACGTCGCCGGGGAGCAGGTCGCGCCCGCCGGCCCCGGCTCGGAGCGGTTCACGAGCGGGCCGGGGCAGTGGCTGACGGTCGTGCCCGGCGGCGACGGCTACGGCCCGCAGGCCGAGGCGCTGGTCGAGCGCGTGCGCGGCCTCGACACGCCGCTGGGCGACCCGCTCGTGACCGGCCAGGCCGCGACGCTGGTCGACACCAAGGCCTCGCTCGCCGACCGGCTGCCGCTGGCGCTCGGGCTGATCGGGCTGTCGACGCTGGTGCTGCTGTTCCTGTTCACCGGCAGCGTGCTGCTGCCGGTCAAGGCAGTGGTGCTCAACCTGCTCAGCCTGACTGCGACGTTCGGCGCCATGGTCTGGGTCTTCCAGGAGGGCCACCTGACGTGGCTGGTCGGCGACCCGATCGTCACCGGCACGCTCGACACGACGATGCCGATCCTCATGTTCTGCGTGCTGTTCGGGCTGTCGATGGACTACGAGGTCTTCCTGCTCAGCCGCATCAAGGAGGAGTGGGACCGCACCGGCGACAACACCCGCGCCGTCGCCCTGGGCCTGGAGCGCACCGGTCGCATCGTCACGGCCGCCGCGGCGCTGCTCGCGCTGGTGTTCCTGTCCTTCGTCACCAGCGGCATCGCCTTCATCAAGCTCCTCGGCCTGGGCGTGGCCCTCGCCGTGCTGGTGGACGCCACGCTCGTCCGGGGCATCCTGGTGCCGGCGTTCATGCGCCTGGCCGGCCGCGCGAACTGGTGGGCACCCGCCCCGCTGCGCCGCCTGCACGAGAAGGTGGGCCTGTCCGAGACCGAGCACGAGGAGACCGAGGGGCGTGAGCTCGTCCGTGCCTGAGGCCGCCCGCGCCGCCCCCGCCCCCCGGCGGCGGGCGGCGCGCGGCCGCGGCCCGGAGCTGCGCGGCGAGCTGCTGCGCGCGGCGACGGACCTGCTGTCCGAGACCGGCGACGTCGAGGCGATGTCGCTGCGCGCCGTCGCAGGTCGCGTCGGCGTGAGCGTGCCGAGCATCTACCTGCACTTCGCCGACAAGGAGACGCTGCTCGAAGCGGTGTGCGAGGAGGTCTTCGACGCGCTGCACGCCCGCATGCGGGCCGCCGGCGAGCAGGCCCCCGACGCCTTCGAGGGCCTCTACGCGCAGGGCATGGCGTACGTGCACTTCGCGCTGGAGAACCCCGAGCAGTACCGCGTGCTCATGATGCGGCGCCACGACGGACCGGGCGCCGACCTCGAGATCGCGACCGGGGCGTTCGGCTACCTCGTCGCGTCGGTGCGGGCCTGCGTCGAGCAGGGCGTGCTCGCCGGCGAGCCGGTCGCGCTCGCCGCCCGGCTGTGGGCGGCGGCGCACGGCGTGGCCGCCCTGCTCATCGCCAAGCCGCACTTCCCGTGGCCCGACCGCGAGGCCTTCATCTCCGACACCATCTGCATGGCCGGGCTGGGCCTCGCCGCGGCGGCGCGCCTGGAGGACACCCCGCCCGGCGACGGGATGCCGCTGCCGGACCTCGTCGCCCGGCTGGACCGCCTGCGCGGCTGAGCCCGGACCGGCGTCAGGGGGTCAGCTCGTGGACCTTCTTCGTCGCCTGGGCCTGCAGCACGTCGACGCGCTGCGAGAGCGCGGTCGCCGCCGACTTGCCCTTCTTCTTCGCCGCCTTCTTCTCGGCCTTCCTCGCCGCGCGGCGGCTGACCCGGCCGACCGCGTGCGGCAGCGACTCGCGGCCGCCGGTGTCGGCGGCGGCGATGAGCAGGCCGCCGATGAGGCCGAGGTTCTTGAGGAAGTTGACCTGCTGCATCTGCCTGGTCTCGGCGTCGGCCGACCAGAACGGGTGCCCGACGTACGTCGTCGGCACGAGGCCGGCGGCGAGCCCGAGCGCGGCGAGCCGCGGGAGGCGCCCGGTCGCGAGCGCCAGGCCGCCGGCCAGGTTGGTCACGCCGTGCACCCGCACCAGCTTCTCCGGGTCCTGCAGGCCGGCGGCGCGGGTCGCCTCGACCTGGTACGCCGGGTCGCGCAGGGTGTTGACGCCCGACGCCACGAAGATGGCCGAGAGCAGCGGGCGGGCGATCGCACGGGTGGGGCTGGTCACGGGGGTCCTCCTGGGGTCGGTGATCACCGCCCTACCCCCGCCCCTCAGGACTCACGCAGCGCGCGGCGCATGCCCTCCAGGTCGAGGTCCGGGCGCTGCGGCCAGCCCTGCCCGAGGCCCTCGAGCACCTCGTGCAGCAGGTGCGCGAGCGCCCAGTTGCGGTACCACTTGCGGTCGGCCGGCACGACGTACCAGGGGGCGGCGTCGGTCGAGCAGCGCTCGAGCACGGCGGCGTACGCCTGCTGGTAGGCCGCCCAGTGCCGGCGCTCCTCGACGTCGCCCGGGTTGACCTTCCACAGCTTCGTCGGGTCGTCGAGCCGGGCCAGCAGGCGCTCGCGCTGCTCGTCGTACGACAGGTGCAGGAAGACCTTGACGAGCACCGTGCCCTCGGCCGCCAGGCGCGCCTCCCAGGCGTTGATCTCGTCGTAGCGGCCGCCCCAGACCTCCGGCGGCACGAGGTCGTGCACCCGGACCACGAGCACGTCCTCGTAGTGGCTGCGGTTGAAGACGCCGAGCATCCCGGGGCCGGGCAGCGCCTGCTCGATGCGCCACAGGTAGTGGTGGGCGCGCTCCTCCTCGGTCGGCGTGCCGAAGGCGCGGGCGTGCACGCCGGCAGGGTCGACCAGCCCGAGCACGTGCTTGACCGCGCCGTCCTTGCCGCCGGTGTCCATCGCCTGCAGCACGAGCAGCACCCGGCGCGGGTCGCCGACCTTGCCGTTGGCGTAGAGCCTCTCCTGCAGGTCGGCCAGGCGCGGGC
>CANKBT010000303.1 GCA_947479995.1 Frankiaceae bacterium
CGCCGCCTCCGCGCGCACCTGCGCCTTGGTCAGGGCGCCGAGCGGCAGCACGGTCGCGGCCAGCTGGTCGGGGCGCAGCACCGCGAGCACGTACGACTGGTCCTTGGCGAGGTCGACGCTGCGGCGCAGTGCGCCGCCCTCCAGCCGGGCGTGGTGGCCGGTGACGACGGCGTCGAAGCCGAGCGCCAGCGCGCGGTCGAGCACGGCGGAGAACTTCACGTGCTCGTTGCAGCGCAGGCACGGGTTGGGCGTGCGCCCGGCGGCGTACTCCGCGACGAAGTCGTCGACGACGTCGGCGCGGAAGCGCGCCGCGAGGTCCCACACGTAGAACGGCACGCCGAGCACGTCGGCGACGCGGGCCGCGTCGCGGGCGTCCTCCCGGCTGCAGCAGCCGCGCGAGCCGGTGCGCAGCGCGTCCGGCGCCTCGGCGAGCGCGAGGTGGACGGCAGTGACGTCGTGCCCGGCGTCGACCGCGAGCGCCGCGGCGACCGCGCTGTCGACGCCGCCGGACAGCGCGGCCAGCAGCCTCACCGGCGCGCCCTCACCGGCGCGGCACCGAGCGCGCCCGGTCGACCACCGCCGGCAGCGCGTCGAGCAGCGCGTCGACGTCGGCCGCCGTGGAGTCGTGGCCGAGCGAGAAGCGCAGCGACGACGAGCCGTCCTCCGCGCCGGTGGCGACGAGCACGTGCGACGGCCGCGAGACTCCGGCCGAGCACGCCGAGCCCGTGGAGACCTCGACGCCGCGGGCGTCGAGCAGCAGCAGCAGCGACTCGCCCGCGCAGCCGGGGAAGGAGAAGTGCGCGTTGCCGGGCAGCCGGCCGGCGGGGTCGGGGTCGCCGTTGAGCACCGCGCCGGGCACGGCCGCGCGCACGCGGGCGACGAGGTCGTCGCGCAGGGCGGCCAGCCGGCGGGCCTGCACCTCGCGGCGCGCGACGGCGAGCCGGGTGGCGAGCGCCAGGCCGACGACCGACGGCACGTCGAGGGTGCCGGAGCGCACGTCGCGCTCCTGCCCGCCGCCGTGCAGCAGCGGCGTGCAGGCCGTGGTGCGGCCGAGCAGCAGGGCGCCGGCGCCGAGCGGGCCGCCGTACTTGTGGCCGGTGACGGTGAGGGCGTCGACGCCGCTCGCCGCGAGGTCGACGGGCAGCGCGCCGACGGCCTGCACCGCGTCGCTGTGCACGGGCACGCCGTGCGACCCGGCGACCTCGGCGAGCCGGCGCACCGGCTGCACGGTGCCGATCTCGTTGTTGGCCCACATCACGGTGACGAGCGCGACGTCGCTGCCGAGCGCGTCCTCGAGCGCGGCGGGGTCGACCCGGCCGACCTCGTCGACGCCGAGCCAGGTGACCTGCGCGCCCTCGTGGTCGACGAGCCACTGCACGGCGTCGAGCACCGCGTGGTGCTCGACCGCGCTCGCGACGATGCGTGTGCGCCGCGGGTCGGCGGCCCGGCGGGCCCACCACACGCCCTTGACGGCGAGGTTGTCGCTCTCGGTGCCGCTGGCGGTGAAGACCACCTCGGACGGCCGGGCGCCCAGCGCCTCGGCGAACGACTCGCGCGACTCCTCGACGAGGCGCCGGGCCCGCCGGCCCGAGGCGTGCGACGACGAGGCGTTGCCGACGACGCCCATGGCGTCGAGGACGGCCTCGCGCACCTCGGGCAGCACGGGCGTCGACGCCGCATGGTCGAGGTAGGCCACGGGTCGAGCGTAGGTGGTCGGCGGGGGCGGGTCAGGCGGGGACGAGCAGGCGCGCGCCCGTCTCGCCGGGCAGGCCGCCCGGCGCGTGGACGACGACCTGCGTCGGCAGCAGCCCGGCCGCGGCGCGCACGTCGCGCGCGACGCCCACGACCACGTCGCCCTCGTCGGCGCCCGGGCCGGGCACGACGTGCACGAGCAGCTGGTCGCGGCCGGCGCGGTCCTGCGCGACCTGCACCCGCCAGTCGGCGACGTCGGCGCGGCCGGCGAGCGCGCCGCTGACCCCGCGCAGGTCGACCGGGGTCAGCCCGCCGCGCAGGGCCAGGACGGGCACGAGGGCCGCGCGGCGCAGCCCGGCGGGCCGCCAGGTGGTGCGCCCGCACGACGGGCAGGGGCCCTCCTCCAGCCCGTCGACGGCGTCGCCCGTGCGCCAGCGCAGCAGCGCGCTGCCGCGCAGGCCGAGCTGGGTGAGCACGAGCTCCCCCGCGCCGTCGGTCGTCTCGCCGCTGTCGGGCGCGACCACCTGCAGCAGCTCGAGGTCGGGGTGGGCGTGCAGCTGCGGCGGGCCGCCGGCGGACGCGCGGCACTGCGCCCACGGCAGCCGGTGCCCGTCGGGCACGTGCAGGCCGAGCACGTCGACGCCCTCGAGGCCGCCGCGCTCGAGCGCGTCGCGCACCGCCTCGCGCTCGGCCTCGCTCGGCCAGCCCAGCAGCAGCGCCGTGCGGAGCGCGCCGAGGGGCGCGCCGAGGTCGACCAGGTCGTCCAGGAGCACGGCGAGGGCGTCCGCGGGCGCGGCCAGCACGGTCGCCGGCAGCAGCCACAGCGCCTCGGCGACGTCGTCGGCCCGCTCCCCCGCGGCCAGGGCCGGCGCGCCGGCGCCGAGGGCGGCCAGCTCGAGGGCCTGCGACGTGGCGCTCGGCCGGGCCGGCAGCGCGGTGACGAGCACGTCGCCGCGGCCGAGCCCGAGCACCGACCAGGCGCGCGCACCCGCCCGCGCCACGACGTCGAGGTCGCCGCGCGTGCTCGCGACCGGCCACTGCAGCGACAGCCCCGCCCAGACGAAGGTCGTCGGCCGGGTGTCCTGCTCGACGACCTGCGCGTACGCCCCCGGGCGCGTGAGCCGCCGCGCCAGGGCGCGCCGCAGCCGCGGGCCCTCGGCGTGCAGCGCGTAGCCGTCCTCGCCGGTCTGCAGCACGAGCGCGGCCGCACCGGCCGGGTCGCCGTCGGGGCAGACGTCGCGCTCGCCGACCGCGGGCAGCCCGGCGACGCCCTCGGGCGTCGCGACCTGCTCGGCCGTGCGGCCCTGCGTCGCGAGCCGCTCGCGCCACCACGGCGACGACGGCGCGACCGCGTCGACGACCTGGGCGCGCAGGGCGGCGGCGCGGGCCTTGCGGTGGGCGGCGGCGGAGCGGCGGTCCCAGGAGGGCATGCGCGCCACCCTAGGCGCGGGTGCGCGGGCTCGGGTGCGCGGCGGGCGCGGGTGCACCTAGGGTCCGGTCATGGCCAGGTGGAGCGCAGACGACGTGCCGGACCAGACGGGCCGCACGGCCCTCGTGACGGGGGCCAACTCCGGCCTCGGGCTGCACACGGCCATCGGCCTGGCCCGCAAGGGCGCCCGGGTGCTCATGGCCTGCCGCTCGCCCGAGCGCGGCCAGGAGGCGCTCGGCCGCGTGCGCCTCGCCGCCCCGGGCGCCGAGGCCGAGCTCGTGCGGCTCGACCTGGCGTCCCTGGCGTCGGTGCGCGCCGCCGCGGAGGAGGTCGCCGGCCGGGTGCCGCACCTCGACGTGCTCGTCAACAACGCCGGCGTGATGGCCGTGCCGCGCACCCTCACCGAGGACGGCTTCGAGCTGCAGCTCGGCACGAACCACCTCGGCCACTACGCGCTCACCGGCCTGCTGCTGCCGTCGCTGCTGGCGGCACCCGCGCCGCGCGTGGTGTCGGTGAGCAGCGCCGCCCACAAGATGGGGCGGATCGACTTCGACGACCTCATGGGCGAGCGGTCGTACGGCCGCTGGAAGGCCTACGGCCAGAGCAAGCTGGCCGACCTGCTGTTCGTCGGCGAGCTGCAGCGCCGCGCGGGCGACCGGCTGCTCGCCGCCGCCGCGCACCCCGGCTACGCCGCGACCAACCTGCAGACCGGGCAGGGCAACCCGCTGCTCGAGCTGCCGATGAAGCTGGGCAACCTGCTCCTCGCGCAGTCCGACGCCGCGGGCGCGCTGCCGCAGCTCTACGCCGCGACGATGCCGGACGTCCGCGGCGACGACTACTGGGGCCCGTCGCTGGGCGAGCTGCGCGGCGCGCCCAAGCGGGTCGGGCGCAGCACCGCCGCGCAGGACCTGGTCGTCGCGCACCGGCTGTGGGAGGTCTCGCAGGACCTCACGGGCGTGGCGTACGACCTCTAGCGCGGGGCGGGCACGCCGA
>CANKBT010000304.1 GCA_947479995.1 Frankiaceae bacterium
CACGAGCTCCTCGAGGCTGTCGACGTCGCGGACGCCGGGGTCGCGGTCGAAGCCGACCACCTCGTGGCCGCCGCGGCGCAGCCGCTCGGCCATGTTGCCGCCCATGCGCCCCAGGCCGATCATGCCGAGTTGTCCCACGAGCCACTCCCTCGCTCCGGGGCGACCGCTCCGGTCGTCCTCGCCGTCGCCCTACCCCGCCCCCGGGGCGGGCCACCGGGCGGGGGGCAGTCAACCGCAGTCCGGGCCCGCCGACGAGGGGCGGGGTCGCACCGGCCCCCGGCGGGCAGGCCCAGCGGCATGACCCCTCGCGACACCCTCACCGGCGTGCTGCTGCGCGCCACCGCCCTCGGCCTGGCCTCCGGCGGGCGCAGCTCCTCCGGCCTGTCGGCCCTGGCGCTGCGCGGGCCGCTGCCGGTGCCGCTGCCGCTGACCCCTCGCGCGGTGCCGTGGGCGGTCGGCGGCGAGCTGCTCACCGACAAGCTGCCCGTCGCGCCGAGCCGGCTGAGCCCGCCGGTGCTGGCCTCGCGGGTGGCCGCCGGCGCGCTGTGCGGGCTGGTCGTCGCCCGCCGCGCCGGCGCGCCGCCCGGCGTGCCGGTCGTCGCCGCGGGGCTGGCCGCCGCGGTCGCGAGCGCGCTCGGCGTGCGCTGGCGGGCCGCGCACCCCGGCGTGCGCCCGGCGCTCGTCGAGGACGCCGTCAGCCTGGCGCTGGCGGCCGCCGCCGCGCGCTGAGGCGCGGCGCCCGGCTCAGCCCGACAGGCGGACGGGCATGAGCAGGTAGCGGTAGTCCGCCGCGTCGCCGGTCGGCCCGCCCCCCGCGGTGAGCACCGCGGGGCGGGTCGGGCCGGTGAACGACAGGACCGTCGACTCGGCGCCGACCGCCCCCAGGCCGTCGAGCAGGAAGCCCGGGTTGAAGGCGATCTGCATCGGGCCGTCGCCGTGCCAGGTCGCGTCGAGCTGCTCGGAGGCCTGCGCCTGGTCGCTGCCGCCCGCCTCGAGCACCACGCCGTCGGCCGAGAACGACAGGCGCACGGGCGTGTTGCGCTCGGCCACCAGGGCGACGCGCTTCACGGCCTCGACGAACGGGGCGGTCGCGACCTCCGCCGACGCGGTGCTCTCGTTCGGCAGCAGCGAGCGGTACTTCGGGAACTCGCCCTCGAGCAGCCGCGACGTGGTGCGCCGGCTGACGCCGCCCGCGGTGCCCTCGAAGCCCACCATGCCCTCGCCCGCGGCCCCGCCGGCCAGCGCCAGGGTGACCTCGCTGCCGCCCGCGAGGGCCTTCGCGGTGTCGTTCAGCGTGCGGGCCGGGACGAGCGCGGTCGTCGACAGGTCGTGCGCCTCCGGGCGCCAGGGCAGCGAGCGCACCGCGAGGCGGTAGCGGTCGGTGGCGGCGAGCGTCAGCGTCTCGCCCTCGATCTCGACCCGGACGCCGGTGAGCACCGGCAGCGTGTCGTCCCGCCCGGCCGCGAGCGCGACCTGCGCGACAGCGGCGCTGAGCACGTCGCTGTCGAGCGTGCCGGCGGTCGTCGGCATGTCGGGCAGCGACGGGTAGTCCTCGACCGCCATCGTCGGCAGCGTGAAGCGGGCGGCGCCGCACGTGAGCACGACGCGGCCGCCCTCCAGGCGCAGCTCGACGGGCTGGGCCGGCAGCGAGCGGACGATGTCGCTGAGCAGCCGGCCCGGCACGAGCACGCGGCCCGGGTCGGCGGCGAGCACGTCGACGACCACGCGCGAGCTGACCTCGTAGTCGAAGCCGCTCACCGACAGGCCGCCGCCGTCCGGGCCCACCTCGAGCAGCAGGCCGAGCAGCACCTGCATCGGCGGGCGCGCCGGCAGGGACCGGGCGGTCCAGACGACCGCGTCGGCGAGCGCGTCGCGCTCGACCCTCAGCTCCATGCGGTGCTCCTCGTCAGCAGTTCGGGAGTCCGGACCCTAGCCAGTCCACAGAGCGCCCTCCCCTGGAGCACGGTCGTGTGGTCCTCGAGGGAGATCAGGTCCGTCGTGGTCGTAGGGGCCTGCACCCCTGTGGACGCACGACGACCGTGCAGGTCGGGCGGCGCGTCGCCGTGTGGGCGGGCTGTGGACGTGCACCCGCCGGTGCCGTGGAGGACCGGGGACGTCCGCCCGGCCGTCACGCGCCGTCCACCGGACCGGACGGGACGTCCCCAGATGTCCACAGCGCTGTGCACAGACTGTGCAGAGAGGCCGTGGCGGCGGTCACACCGGGAGGGCGTCACCCGCGCGAGCGGGTCTTGACCCGGTTGGTGATCTCGGTGACCTGGTTGTAGGTCGCGCGCCGCTCCGGCATCTGCCCCCGGATCTTGCGGTCGGCGTGGATGACCGTGGTGTGGTCGCGCCCGCCGAACATCTGGCCGATCTTCGGCAGCGACATGTCCGTGAGCTCGCGGCAGAGGTACATCGCGATCTGCCGGCCGGTGACCAGCGCCCGCGAGCGCGAGGACCCGCAGAGGTCCTCCATCGTCAGGCCGAAGTAGTCGGCGGTCGCGGCCATGATCGTGGCGCCGGTGATCTCGTTGCCGCCGTCGGCGGGGATGAGGTCCTTGAGCACGATCTCGGCGAGCGACAGGTCGACGGCCTGGCGGTTCAGCGAGGCGAAGGCCGTGACCCGGATCAGGGCGCCCTCGAGCTCGCGGATGTTCGTCGAGATCTTGCTGGCGATGAACTCGAGCACGTCCGGCGGCGCCGCGAGCCGGTCCTGCGCCGCCTTCTTGCGCAGGATCGCGATGCGGGTCTCGAGGTCGGGCGGCTGGATGTCGGTGATGAGCCCCCACTCGAAGCGGGTGCGCAGCCGGTCCTCCAGCGTCGACAGCTGCTTGGGCGGCCGGTCGGAGCTGATGACGATCTGCTTGCTGGCGTTGTGGAGCGTGTTGAACGTGTGGAAGAACTCCTCCTGCGTCCGCTCCTTGTTCTCCAGGAACTGGATGTCGTCGACCAGCAGCACGTCGACGTCGCGGTAGCGGCGCTGGAAGGCGTGCTGCTTGTCGTCGCGCAGCGAGTTGATGAAGTCGTTGGTGAACTCCTCGGAGCTCACGTAGCGCACGCGCGCGCCGGCGAACAGGTGCTGGGCGTAGTGCCCGATCGCGTGCAGCAGGTGCGTCTTGCCGAGCCCGCTCTCGCCGTAGACGAACAGCGGGTTGTACGCCTTGGCCGGCGCCTCGGCGACCGCCACCGCGGCGGCGTGCGCAAACCGGTTGCTCGCGCCGATGACGAAGGTCTCGAAGACGTACTTGGGGTTGAGCCGGGCCGGCTCGACGTCGCCGCGGCCCCCGGGGTGGCCGGCGAGGTCGCGCCCGGTGCCGGGCAGCGTGCGGACGTTGTCGGGCAGGCCGGTCGTGCCGGTCGTGTCGGACCGCCCGGACCAGCGGGTCGCGGTCGCGGCGTCCAGGTGGGCGCCACCTGCGTCCGGCTCGGGCTCCGGCGCCTCGGCGACCGGCTGGACGGTGACGGCGAAGGAGATGTCCCGGCCGTACGCGTCCGACAAGGCCTGCGTGAGCAGCACGCCGACGCGGCGCTCGAGCACGTCCTTGGCGAAGTCGCTCTGGGTGGCCAGCAGCACCGTGTCGCCCATCAGGCCCAGCGGCCGGGTCTGGCCGACGAAGGCGCGGTGCTGCGGCGACAGCGAGCCCTGCTCCCCGCTGAGCACCTCGACGGCGCGCTGCCAGGCCGCGGCCAGCTCGGCGTCCCCGCCGGCCGGCTGCTCGGTGTCCGTCACGCAGCTCCTCGTCCCGTCCTGGTCCACCGGCCGCGCCGGGGGTGCCCGGCCCTCCGTCCACAGCGGTGTCCACAGCCTGTGGAGGCGAGATCACGCCCGGCGGTGCGGGCAGGGACCACCGCGAGCCCGGACGTGCGGGCGGTCGGGGAGGAGGTCGGCAGGCGCAGGACGCTAACAGCCGCCGGAGGGGAGCCGCAAGGCTCGTCCACAGGCTGGGCGCGACGCCGTCGGCGCGCCTGTTTGACCGGCTCTCAGGCGCTACGTAGCCTGTAGCGGTCTGTGCCCGCGGCTCGCCCCGTGCACCCCCGACGACCTGCAGCTCTTCGACCTGCACGGACCACCCGCACCAGGAGACCCCGCCGTG
>CANKBT010000305.1 GCA_947479995.1 Frankiaceae bacterium
CAGCCGGCCGGCGCACCGGGCGGCGGGGCCTGCGGGGCGGCGGCGGGGCCCGCCGGGGGCGCGGCGGCGGCGGGTCCGGCGAAGTAGTCGTACGACACGCGTCGAGGCTGCCAGCCGCGGGCCCGCCGCGCGGCCGGACGCGCTGCTCCGTGCGGGTGGTCCTGGCGCGCGCACGGCGCAGCCGCGCCGTCAGCCCAGGCGGCGCACGAGCACGACGGCGGTGCCGCGCTCGTTCGGCACGACGCTGACCTCGCCGCTGGCGCTCATGAGCGCCGAGCCGCGCCCGCGGTCCATGCTCGGGCGGCGCTCGCGCCACTGCCCGAAGTCCTGCACCTCGAGGCGCACGCTGGCCGTCGCCGGGTCGACGCGCAGCGCCACCGCGACCTCGGGGCGGGTCGGCTCGACGGCGTGCTCGACCGCGTTGTTGACCGCCTCGGAGCCGGCGAGCAGCAGCTCGAAGGCGACGTCGTCGTCGACGCCCGCCTCGGCGAGCACCGGGCGCAGGCGGCGGCGCAGCAGCCCGGCCGCCTCCGGCGCCGACGGCAGCACGAGGTCGAGCACCACCTCGCGCACCGGCTCGGCGGCCGGCGCCGGCAGGCCGGTGCGCTGCACGACGAGCACCGCGGTGTCGTCCTGCGGCACCTCCGGGGTGCCGTCGAGCACGCCGCGCAGCAGCGCCTCCGCGGGCTCCCCGGCGTGGGCGGCGACCCGGGCGCGCAGCGCGGGCATGCCGGTCTCGAGCTGGTCGCGGCGGTCCTCGACGAGGCCGTCGGTGTAGAGCACCAGGCTGCCGCCCGGCGGCAGCACGGCGGCGTTCTCGACCGCCTCGAGGTGCAGGCCGGTGCCGAGCGGGGGCGTCACCTCGCCGGTCAGCCAGACCGGCTCCTCCCCCGGGGCGACGAGCAGCGGCGGCAGGTGCCCGGCGCTGCACCAGGTGAGCGCGCCGGTGCCGACGTCGAGCAGCCCCAGCAGCAGCGTGGAGCTCATCGCGCCGGGCAGCCGCGCGGCGAGGTCGTCGAGGCGGGCGACCACGGCCGTCGGGTCGAGGCCCTCCAGGGCGTACGCGCGCGCGGCGGTGCGCAGCTGGCCCATGACGAGCGCGGCGTCGAGGCCGTGGCCGGCGACGTCGCCGACGCTGACGGCCACCCGGCCGTCGGGCAGCGGCAGCACGTCGTACCAGTCGCCGCCGACCTGCACGTCGGCACCCGCGGGGCGGTAGGCCGCCGCGAGCGCGACGCCGGGCAGGTCGGGCAGGCGGCCGGGCAGCAGCGCGGCCTGCAGCGTGGCGGACACCTCGGCGTCGCGGTCGGCGTGCCAGGTCTCCTCGACGACGGCCGCGGCGACGGTGGCCAGCGGGCGCAGCAGCGCGCGCGCCTCGGGGGCGAGCACCCCGCCGGCGAGGTGCGCCTGCAGGCTGCCGAGGGCGCGCCCGCCGCGGCCGGTGAGCGGTGTGCCGACCGCCTCGCCGTCCGTGCGGCCGGCGGCGACCTGCACGGGAGCCGCGTGCGGGTGCGCGGGGTCGGTGAGCGCGACGACGACGCCCTCGGCGCCGAGCAGCGCGCGCGCCTGCCCGGCGAGCACGTGCAGCGCGTCCTCCAGGCGGCGGCCGCTGGTGATGACGGCGGCGGCGTCGGCCAGCGCCCCGAGCTGCGCGACGTGGGTGCTGCGCTGGCGGGCCAGGCGCAGCGTGGAGCGGACGCGGGCCAGCAGGTCCGAGGAGGTGAACGGCTTGACGACGTAGTCGTCGGCGCCCGTCTCGAGCCCCTCGGCGCTGGCCTCCTCGCCGGCGCGCGCCGACAGCACGACGACGGGCAGCGTCGCGGTGCGGGCGTCGGCGCGCACGGCGCGCACGAGCTCGAAGCCGTCGAGCTCCGGCATCATCACGTCGGTGAGCAGCAGGTCGGGCAGGCGCCGCCGCAGCGCGTCGAGCGCCGCGCGGCCGTCGGCGACGGCCTCGACGGCGTAGCCGGCGCCCTGCAGCAGGCGGGTGAGGTAGGCCCGGACGTCGGCGTTGTCGTCGGCGACGAGCACGGTGCCCGCCGCGCCGGCCGCGACGGGCGCCGCGGGCGCCTCGGGGCCGGGGGCGCCGTCGCGCGGCAGCCAGCCGAGGGCCTCCTGCACGGCGGCGCGCACGCCCGCGCCGTCGGCGACCGTCGCGGGCAGCGGCGGCTCGGTGAGCGGCGGCTCGAGCGCCGACCACGGCAGCGCGACCTCGAACGTCGACCCGGCGCCGACCTCGCTGCGCACCCGCACCTCGCCGCCGAGCAGCGCGGTCAGCTCGCGCACGAGCGCGAGGCCGATGCCCGAGCCCTCGTGGCTGCGCGAGCGCGTGCTGGCCACCCGCGTGAAGCGCTCGAACAGCCGGGGCAGCTCCTCGGCGGGGATGCCGACGCCGGTGTCGGCCACCTCCAGGCGCACGCCGTCGGCGCCGGCCCCCAGCCGCACCGAGAGCCCGCCGGTGAAGGTGAACTTCAGCGCGTTGGAGAGCAGGTTCGTCACCACCGTCTGCCACTGCTCCGGGTCGACCGCGACGGCGCGCTCCAGCGGCGGGCAGTCGACCTCGAGGCGCAGCCCGGCGCGCTCGACGGCGGCGCGGAAGGTGCTCGCCGTGTCGCGGGTGAGCGCGGCCAGGTCGACCGTGCGCCGCGTGGTCACCGCCCGCCCGGCCTCCAGGCCGGAGAACGTCAGCAGGTCGTTGACGAGCTTCTGCAGGCGCTGCGCGGCGCGCACGGCCGTCGCGACCCGCTCGCGCTGCGCGTCGGGCAGGGGCGCGGCGTCGTCCTCGAGCGCGTCCGACAGCGGCCCGAGCATGAGCGTCAGGGGCGTGCGGAACTCGTGGCTGACGCCGGTGAAGAAGCCGGTCTTGACGCGGTCGAGCTCGGCGAGCGCCTCGGCCCGCGCGCGCTCCTCCTCGTACGCCCGGGCGCGCTGCAGCGAGACCGCCACCTGCTGCGCGAGCAGGCCGAAGAACGAGCGGTAGCCCTCGTCCAGGCCGCGCGCCGGGCTGGCGCCGACGACGAGCACGCCGAGCGGGCTGGAGCGGTCGGCGCCCGGCAGCGGCAGCGCGAGGGCGGTGCGCACCGGGTCGTCGAACGGCCCGCCGCGCACGTCGGCGCCGTCGGGCAGCGCCACCTCGGCGGCGCTGCCGCGGCCGGCCGCCGCGAGGCCCCACGCGTCGTCGCCGTCGACGGCCGCGGTGCCCGGCAGCGCGAGCCCGGTCGAGGCGGTGAGGTGCAGCAGGCCGCCCTCGCGCAGCCACAGCCCGGCGAAGGGCACGTCGAGCGGGTGCTCGCGCAGCGCGGCGACGACCTGGGCGGCGACGTCGTGCACGGCGGTCGCCGGGTCGTCCTGCAGCGACAGCTCGCGCAGCAGCCGCAGCCGGCGCTCGCCGACGACCTGCTCGGTCACCTCGCTGCAGACGGTGAGCACCCCGCGGGTGACGCCCTCGTCGTCGCGCGCGGGCGCGTGCGAGACCGAGAAGTACGCCTCCTCGCGGTAGCCCGACCGCTCGAGCAGCAGCTGCAGCGCCGGCACCCACGACGCGACGCCGGTGCGCATCGCCTCGTCGATGATCGGGCCGAGCACGGGCCAGCCCTCGGCGAGGGTCACGCGCACGTCGCCGCCCATCGCGGCCGGGTGCTGCTCGCCGATGAGCGCGGAGTAGGCGTCGTTGTAGAGCTGCGTGAACTGCTCGCCCCAGAGGAGCAGCATCGGGTAGCGCGACGACAGCACGGTGCGCACCTGACCGCGCAGGCTCTCCGGCCAGGTCTCGGGCGACCCGATGGGCGTGCGCGACCAGTCGAGCCCGGCCATGAGCCGGGCCGCCTCGGTGGTGCCGTCGAAGGGGCTGTGCGGCGCGCTCACGTGCCGGTCGGGTCCTCGGTCGCGCGGGGCCGCCGCGGGCGCGGCGGGGTGCGGTCGCGGTCGGCGTCGGCCGCGGCGCGCGCGGCGGCGTCGCGGGCGGCGCGCTTCTCGGCCGCCGGGCCGGCGACGCTGGGGCGCGAGCGCAGCGGCTCGCCCTCCATCTTCGGGAACTGCGGCGGGTAGGACGCCTCGCCCTCCCCCGA
>CANKBT010000306.1 GCA_947479995.1 Frankiaceae bacterium
CGAGGTCTTGCCGGTCCTCGAGCAGGTCAAGGCCGACTTCGAGAAGAGCGGCAAGCGCATCTCGCTCGCCGACCTCATCGTGCTCGGCGGCACGGCCGCCGTGGAGAAGGCGGCCGCGGACGCGGGCGTCCCGGTCACCGTCGGCTTCACCCCCGGCCGCACCGACGCCACCCAGGAGATGACCGACACCGACGGCATGAAGTGGCTCGAGCCGCGCGCCGACGGCTTCCGCAACTGGGTCAAGCCCGGCGTCAAGGTCGAGCCGGAGACCCTGCTGGTCGACCGGGCCTACATGCTCGACCTGACCGCCAAGGAGATGGCCGTGCTCGTCGGCGGCCTGCGGGTGCTCGACGCCAACACCGGCGGCACCAAGCACGGCGTCTTCACCGACACCCCGGGCGTGCTGACGCAGGACTTCTTCCGCACCCTGCTCGACCTGGGCAACCAGTGGCGCACCTCCGTCGAGCAGGAGGGCGTCTACGAGAGCGTCGACGCCGACGGCAACGTCCTGCGCACGGCGACGGCCGTCGACCTGGTGTTCAACAGCCACGCGGTCCTGCGCGGCCTGTCGGAGGTCTACGCCGCCGACGACGCCAAGGAGCAGTTCGTCCGCGACTTCGCGACGACCTGGACCAAGGTCATGGAGCTCGACCGCTTCGACCTGCTCTAGCCCGCACGGCCCGACGGCCGGTCGCCCCTCGCGGGGTGGCCGGCCGTCGGCGTCCGCGGGGCCGGGCGCCGGCGGGTCAGGCGCGCGCGGGCCCGGTGTCGCGGGCGAACCAGTGCCGGCGGCACAGCACCTGGTAGCGGACCTCCGGCCCGAACAGCGCCCCGCCCGGCGCGCTCGTGTCGCCGAGCACGACCGTCTCGCCCTCGCGCACGACCTCGCCGTCGACGAGGCGGGCGTTGAGCCGCGCCGGGCGCCCGCACCAGCACAGCACCGGCAGGGGCAGCGGCACGAGCACGTCGGCGAGCTCGACGAGCCGGGCGGCGCCCGGGAACAGCCCGCTCGTGAAGTCGGTGAGCAGGCCGAAGCACGACACGTCGACGCCGCGCTCGTCGACGCAGCGGGCGAGCGCCTCGACCTGCGCGGGCGCGTAGAACTGCACCTCGTCGGCGACGACGAAGCCGCCGTCGGGCACCGCCTCGTCGAGCAGCCGGTCGAGGTCGGTCGCCGGGCCGACCTCGGCGGCGTCGCGCTTGAGGCCGAGCCGGCTGGTCACCGTGCCCGCGCCGCCGCGGTCGTGGCTGGTGAGCAGCAGGCCGGTGCGCCCGGCGGCGGCCCAGGTGTGCTCGACCTGCAGCGCGAGGGTCGACTTGCCCGCGCTCATCACGCCGTACGAGAAGCGCAGCTCGGCCATCGCGCCATCCTGGCAGGGTGGCGCGGTGCGCGAGGAGGTGACGGGGCGGGCGGTGGCGGCCGGCGTCTCGGCGGCCGTCCTCGGCTACGCCTCGAGCGTCGCGGTCGTCGTCGCCGGGCTGTCGGCCGTCGGGGCGAGCAGCGGCCAGGTCGGCTCGGCGCTGGTCGCCGTCGGCGTCGTCATGGGCGTCACCTCGGTGCTGCTCAGCGCGCGCACCCGCGTGCCCGTGAGCGTCGTCTGGAGCACGCCCGGGCTGGCGCTGCTCGTCGGCGTCGGCCCGCTGCCGGGCGGCTTCGGCGTCGTCGTCGGGGCGTTCCTCGTCGCCGCGGTGCTGGTCGTGCTCACCGGGCTGGTCCGGCCGCTCACCCGCGCGGTCGCCCGGCTGCCGCAGGCGCTGACCGCGGCGGTGCTGGCCGGCGTGCTGCTGCCGTTCTGCCTCGCGCCGGTGCAGGCGGTCGCCGACCTGCCGCTGCAGGCCGGCGCGGTCGTCGCGGTGTGGGTGCTCGCGCAGCGGTTCGCGCCGTCGGCCTCGGCGCCGCTCGCGCTCGTCGCGCTGCTCGTCGTCGTCGCCCTGGACGGCGCGCTGCCGCCGGTCGACCGGGTCGTGCCGACCGTCGAGCTGGTCGGGCCGTCGCTGTCGTGGGAGGCGGTGCTGCGGATCGCCCTGCCGGTCTACCTGGTGACGATGGCCGGGCAGAACCTCGTCGGCCTCGCGGTGCTGCAGGCCAACGACTACCGCGCCCCGGTCGGCACCCTGCTCGTCGGCACCGGCGTGGCCTCGGCGGCGGCCGCGCCGCTCGGCGCCCCGACGGTCAACCTGGCGGCCATCACCGGCGCGCTCACCGCCGGCCCGCAGGCGCACCCCGACCCGGCGCGGCGCTGGGTGGCCGCGGCCGCCGCGGGGCTGAGCTACCTGGTGCTCGCCGCGCTCGCGCCGCTCACCAGCACGCTGGTCACGGGCGTCGACGAGCGCCTCGTCGCAACCGCGGCGGGGCTCGCCCTCGTCGGCGCCTTCACCGCCTCGGCGGCCACCGCGCTGCGCGACGAGGGCACCCGCCTGCCCGCCGCCGCGACCCTGCTCGTCACGGCCTCCGGCGTGAGCGGGGGCGCCGCGATCGGCCTGCTCGTGGGCGGCGCGCTGCTGCTCCTAGGCTCGCGCAGGTGAGCCAGCCACCCGTCAGCCCCGCCACGCGCGCCGTCCGGGCGGGGGTGCCGGAGCCCGTCCACGGCGCGCCGTTCCGCGCCGGCCCCGTGATGGCGTCGACGTACCACCTGCTCGGCGACGTCTCCGGCGAGTGGGTCTACGCCCGCAACGGCAACCCGACGTGGACGGCGTACGAGACGGCGGTCGGCGAGCTCGACGGCGGCCGCGCGCTCGTCTTCGCCTCCGGCATGGCTGCCTGCAGCGCCGCGCTGCTCGCGCTCGTCCAGCCCGGGACGACCCTCGTGCTGCCGAGCGACTGCTACTACACCGTCCGCCAGGTCGCGGACCGGCTGCACGGCGTCACCGTGCTCACGGCGCCCACCCGCGAGCTCGCCGACCTCGCGCCGCAGGCCGACCTGCTGTGGCTCGAGTCGCCCGGCAACCCCGGGCTCGAGGTCTGCGACATCGCGGCGCTCGCCGCCGCCTGCCCGGGCCTCACCGTCGTCGACAACACCACCGCCACCGCGCTCGGGCAGTCGCCGCTCGCGCTCGGCGCCGACGTCGTCGTCAGCTCCGACACCAAGCTCACGACCGGCCACAGCGACCTGCTGCTCGGCCACGTCAGCACGACCTCGGAGACCGCGTACGCCGCCCTCGCCGACTGGCGGCGCCTCACCGGCGGCGTCGCCGGGCCGCACGAGACGTGGCTGGCGCACCGCTCGCTGGCGACCCTGGGCCTGCGCTCCGCGCAGGCCTGCGCCAACGCGCTCGCCGTCGCCGCGCTCGCCGAGGAGCACCCGGCCGTGCTCGAGGCGCGCTACCCCGGGCTGCCGTCGCACCCCGAGCACGCGCTCGCCACCCGGCAGATGAGCGCGTACGGGCCGGTGCTCGGCCTCGACCTCGGGACCGCCGAGCGGGCGCAGGCCTTCCTGTCGGCGCTGCGGCTCGTCGACGAGGCCACCAGCTTCGGCGGGGTGCACTCGACCGCCGAGCGCCGCATGCGCTGGGGCGCCGACGCGGTCGGCGAGGGCTACGTGCGCTTCAGCGCGGGCGTCGAGGCCACCGCCGACCTGGTCGCCGACGTGCAGCAGGCCCTCGACGGGCTGCCCGCCCTCGCGCCGTGAGCCTCGTCGACCGCGACCGCGCGCACGTCTGGCACCCGTACTCCCCGGCCTCGCACACCGGCCCGCTCTACGAGGTGGTCGCCGCCCGCGGCACCCGCCTCACGCTCGCCGACGGCCGCGAGGTCGTCGACGGGATGAGCTCGTGGTGGGCCGCGGTGCACGGCTACCGGCACCCGGTGCTCGACGCGGCGCTGCACGCGCAGGTCGACCGGTTCGCGCACGTCATGTTCGGCGGGCTGACGCACGCTCCCGCCGTCGAGCTGGCCGAGCTGCTCGTGGAGGTCACGCCGCCCGAGCTGACCCGGGTGTTCTTCGCCGACTCCGGGTCGGTCGCGGTCGAGGTGGCGCTCAAGGCGGTCGTGCAGGCGACCGGCCGCCCGACGGTGCTCACGGTGCGCGGCGGCTACCACGGCGACACCGCCGGCGCG
>CANKBT010000307.1 GCA_947479995.1 Frankiaceae bacterium
CGCTCCGGCGACGGCGCCAGCCTCGCCGCCACGGCGGTGAGCAGCGGCTCGAACTTCGCGCTGCTCGCCCTCGTCGCGCGGGCGGTCGGCCCGGCCGACTACGCGCTGTTCTCCGGCGCGCTCGCCGGCTGGTTCCTCGTGCTCGGCGTGCTGCGCGCGCTCGTCGTCGAGCCGATGGTGCTGCGCGGGGCGACCGACCCGTCGGCGCTGCTGCGCGGCCGGGTCGACGGGCTGCGGCTCGCGGCGGCGGCCGGGGTGCTCACCGCCGCCGTCGCCCTCGTGCTCGAGGCGGGCGGCACGCCCGACGAGGCCGTGCGCGCCGTCGCCGTGCTGGCGCTGGCCGTCGTCGCGCTCGCGGCGCAGGACCTCGGCCGGTGGCACTTCCTCGCCCAGCGCCGCGGCGGGCCGGCGCTCGCCGGCGAGCTGGTGTTCGCCGTGCTGCAGGTCGGCGGGGCCGCGCTGCTGCTCGCCGCCGACCGGCTCACCGTCGCCTCCGGGCTGCTCTGCCTCGGCGGCGGTGCCCTCGCGTCGGCCCTGCTGCTGCAGGTGCTCGCCGGCGGCGGCGAGCCGGAGGGGGAGCGGCCCCGCGACGGCCTGCCGGGCTGGCTGCTCGTCGACTTCCTGTGCACCTGGGCGAGCCTGCAGGCCAGCCTGGTCGTCGTCGCCGCGCTCGTCTCGGCCGGCGAGGCCGGCGCCCTGCGCGGCGCCAACGACCTGTTCGGCCCGCTGCGGGTGCTGCAGCTGGCCGTGCTCGCCCTGCTGCTGCCCGCGGGCGCCGCGGCCGTCGCCGGGCGCGGCGGCCCCGGCCGGCTGCGCGCGGTTCTGCGGCGCGCCCGCGGCGGCGTCGTCGGCCTGAGCGCGGCGTACTGCCTGCTCGCCGTCGCCGCCGGCACGGCCGTGCTGACCGCGCTCTACGGCGACGCCTTCCGCCCCGACCTCGCGGTGCTCGCGCTGCTGGCCTGCTCGGCCCTGCTGCAGTCGGTGCAGGCCGTGCAGCTCGTCGGGCTCAAGGCCCTGCAGGAGGCCCGCGCCATCGCGGTCATGCGGCTGTGGACCACCCCGACCGGCATCGCGCTCATCGCCCTGCTCACCGCCGTCGACGGCGCGCGCGGCGCGGCGCTCGCCGTCGCGCTGGCCCAGGCCGTGCGCGTCGCCTGGGTGGCCGGGCTGCTGCGCCGCGGGCTCGCGCAGGCCCACACTGACGACCTGCACGACACGACGACCAGCGCCCCCGCGGCGCCACCGGGAGGCACCGCATGAGCGGCACAGGCGCAGCCACGCGCGCAGCGGTCGGGGCCGGGAGGGCGGTCACCCGCGGCGCCGGGCTGGCCACGGCGCCGCTGCGGCCCGGGCCCGACTTCCTCGTCATCGGGGCCAAGCGGGGCGGCACGACGTCGCTGCACGCCACGCTCTCGCGGCACCCGCACGTGCTGCCGCTGTTCCCGTCGGGCCGCACCCCGCTCAAGCGCACCGACACCAAGGGCCTGCACCACTTCGTGCCGGCGCCCGTGCGCTCCGACGCGTGGTACCGCTCGCACTTCCCGACCCGGCTCACCCGCGCCGCGGCGCAGCGCCGCCTCGGCGGGCCGGTCGTCGCGGGGGAGGCCTCGCCGTACTACCTGTTCCACCCGCAGGCGGCCGCCCGGGCGCGGGCGGCGTACCCGCACGTCAAGGTGGTCGCGCTGCTGCGCGACCCGGTCGAGCGCACCCACTCGCACTACCGCGAGCAGCGCCGCAACGGCGTGGAGCAGCTCGGCTTCGCCGAGGCGCTGGCCGCCGAGGCCGAGCGCACCGCCGGCGCGCAGGCGCTGCTCGAGCGCGACCCCGGCGCCGTGAGCTGGCCGCACGAGCACCAGAGCTACCGCGCGCAGAGCGAGTACGCCACCGCCCTCGGGCGCTGGCTCGACGCCTTCGGCGCCGCGCAGGTGCTCGTGCTGCCCAGCGAGCTGTTCTACGCCGACCCGCAGCAGGCGTACGACCGGGTCGTCGCCTTCCTCGGCCTGCCGCCGCACCGCCTCGAGGGGGAGACGGTGCTCAACGCCGCGCCCCGCGCCGACCTCGACCCCGGGCTGCGGGCGGGCCTGCGGGCGCACTTCGCGCCCGACGTCGCCCGGCTCGAGGAGCGCCTCGGCGCGTCGATGGGCTGGCCGGGGGTCGGCGAGGGCTGAGCCCCGCGCCCGAGCCCGACCCGGACGCGCCTCGGCCCCGCGCCCGCCGGGGGGACGGGGACGGGGCCGAGGGGACGGGGGGCCGGGTCAGACCAGGCCGGGCACCAGCCGCGCGCCGGCCGGCAGGCCGAGCACCTGGGCGACGGTGGTCGACAGCGCCGCGCCGGGCCGGTAGGCGACGGTGCCGCTGGCGGTGCGGTAGTCGCCGGCCGTCGGGGCGACGAAGCTGCCCGACGAGCCGTCGACGAAGACGCCGCCGGCGTCCTGCGCCGTCCGGGTGCGGAAGCCCGCGTGGTCGGTGAAGACGCGCATCTGGCGGTCGCTGCCGTAGTCGCACCAGGCGGCGAGCCAGGTCGGGCCGCCGCTGGCGCGGAACCAGGTGTTGCTGTCGAGGCTCACCATCGCCGAGGCGGGGGTGCTGTGCGAGGCGTCGTCGACGAGCAGCAGCGCGGTGGCACCGGTCGCGCCGCGGGAGGCGAGCACGTTGTTGCGGACGACGACGCGGCGGGCGTCCCACAGCACGGCGGTCTCGAGCGGGTGGCGGCTGTCGAGGTAGACGCGGGTGCGGTTGGCGATCGCCCGGGTGCCCTCCCAGACGCTGATGGCGTTGCGGTTGCGGACCAGGGCGTTGTGCCAGACGTCGACGTCGTTGCTCTCGACGAGGTGCAGGCCGTCGGCGCCGTTGTCGCGCACCAGGTTGTCGGCGACGACGATGCGGGCCGAGACCTCGACGAAGACGCCGTGGCCGGAGTTCTCGGAGACCTCGCTGGCGGTGACCGACGCGCCGAGCACCGAGTTGTCGAGCCACACGCCGGTGCCGGTGCTGCCGGTGACGCGGCTGCCGACGATGCGCAGGTCGCGGCTGGCCGTGACCTTGACGCCGCCCGCCTCGGGCGCGGTGCGGAAGCGCTCGTCGTTGCTGCGGTCGACCACCGAGTCGACGACCGTGAGCCGGTCGGACTGGTAGGCGCCGATGCCCAGCTGGCCGGAGCCGCTGACCGTCACGCGCCGCAGCGTCACGCCGGCGCCGTTCACGCCGAGGCCGCGGGTCGCGGAGTCCTGCACGACGACGTCCTCGAGCGTGACGTCGTTCGCGAAGGCCTTGACCATGCCGTACTGCTTGATCGAGGTGCCGAAGCGCTTGACGCCGATGCCGCGGACGACGGTGCCGGGCGCGGTGTTGACGTAGAGCCCGCCCGACAGCGTGCTCGCCTCGACGCGGCGGCCGGCGGGGTTGCTGCCGACCCACAGCTGGTCGGCGGCCTGGTCGACGAAGAAGGTGCCGGGACCGACGGCGTCGCGGGTGGCGACCTGGGTGAAGGCGACGCCGTCGAACCAGAGCTGGTCGGGGCGGCCGGCCAGCGGCGCGGCCGGGTCGATCATCTGCCAGTACGGGTCGGTGTTGCTGGCCGTCGGGTCGCTGTAGTCGAAGGTCGTCGCCCAGCCGTCCCGGCGCCAGTCGCCGCCGTCGGACACGAAGCCGGTCACGGCCTCGGCGCCGTCGACCCAGACCACCGCGCCGGGCGCGTTCTGGAGGGTGACGGTCTTGCCGTACGGCGTCTCGACCGTCTCGTGGTACGTGCCCGCGGCGAGGACGACGGTGCCGCCCTTGGGGGCGAGCGCGAGGGCGCGCTTGACCGTGCGGACCGGCGCGGCCTGCGTGCCGGCGGCGGTGTCGCTGCCGGTCGGGGAGGCCCAGACCGCGCCGGCCGGCACCGGGTAGGAGGTGCTGCCCAGCGGGCGGGCGCCCGCGACGGCGGCGGCCGGCGGCACCGGCTCGGCCGGCGCGGGCGTCGTCGGCGCCGGGGTGGTCGGCGCGGGGGTGGTCGGCGCGGGAGTGGTCGGCGCGGGGGTGGTCGGCA
>CANKBT010000308.1 GCA_947479995.1 Frankiaceae bacterium
GCCGGGCAGCCCCTCCAGGTCGGCGGCGAGGGCCTCGGCCGACGCCTGCGCCTGCGGCCCCTCGACGAGCACGAGCAGCGGCCCGTTGGCGCCCGGCCCGAAGCCCCGGGCGACCAGGTCGTACGCCCGGCGGGCGCTGTTGTCCGTCGACTGCGACTCCGCGCCCGGCAGGCCGAGCTCGAGGTCGAGCACGGGCACCGCCAGGGCGCCGAGGGCCAGCACGGGCACGACGAGTGCGAGCACGGGGCGGCGCACGATCCCGCCGGCCCACCGCGAGCGCGGCGGCGTCGCGACGGCCCGGCGCCGCGGGCCGATGCGGGAGCCGGCCAGCGTGAGCAGCGCGGGCACCAGCGTCAGCGCGATGAGCACCGCGAGGGCGACGGTGCCCGCGGCGGCCAGCCCCATCTGCGTGAGGAACGGGATGCCGACGACGGCCAGCCCCGCCAGGGCGATGACCACGGTGCCGCCGGCGAAGACGACGGCGCTGCCGGCGGTGGCGGTCGCGAGCGCGACGGCGTCGGCGCGCGGCACGCCGCGCGCCAGCTCCTGCTGGTAGCGCGCCAGCACGAACAGCGCGTAGTCGATGCCGACGGCCAGGCCGAGCATGAGCGCGAGGGTCGGTGCGGTGCTGCTCAGCTCGACGACGGCGGTGAGCGCCGACACCGCCGCCAGGCCGGCACCGACCCCGACGAGCGCGGTGAGCAGCGGGAGCCCGGCGGCGACGACGCCGCCCAGGGCGACCGCCAGCGCGACCGCGGCGACCGCGAACCCGAGCACCTCGCCGAGGTGGCTCTCGGCGGCCGGCTCGGCCAGGCCCTCGCCGCCGACCTCCACCTGCAGCCCGGCGTCGCGCGCCGGCTGCACGGCCGCGGCCACGGCCTCGCGGGTGGACTCCTCGACCTGCTCGAACGGCACGGACAGTTGCACGTCGACGTAGGCGACGGTGCCGTCCGCCGAGACGGCGCCCGCCTCGACCGGGTCGGCGGCCGCGGCGACCTGCGGCACCTGCCGCAGCGCCGCCGCCGTCGAGCTGAGCAGCGCCGGGTCCAGCGCCGGCCCGGCGAGGACGACCTGGCCGGTCGCCCCCTCCGCGCCGGGGAAGGCCGCACCGAGGCGGTCGTTGGCCTCGAACGCCTCCGTGCCGGGGATGGTGAAGCTGTCGCTGGTCGGCTCGGAGAGCGTCGCCGCCGCGGTGCCGAGGGCCGCCAGCAGCAGCAGCCACAGGGCCACCACGAGGCGGGCGCGCCGCGCGCAGGTGCGGGCGAGGCGGTGCAGGGTCGTGCCCACGGAGTCCTCCAGGGGGTCGGTGCGCCGGCGGGCTGCGGGCGCGGCGGCCCGCCGCCGGCGGTGTCGAGGGCAGCCCACCGCGGGCGGGGCCCCGGGCGCGTCCCCCGCAGGTCCCGTCCGGCGTCCGCCTCGAGGGGGAGGCGCCCCGCGCCGCGGCGGTCGTACTGTCCGGTCGTGGGCAGCGGTGCGTGGCGGCGCGAGTGGGCGCGGCTGCCGGCCACGGCCCAGGACGGGGTGCTCGCGGCGGGCCTGCTCGTGCTGTCGCTGGTGCTGCTCGTCGCCGAGCCCGAGAGCGCCGTCAACGGCGTCACGCGCCGCGCGGACGCGCTCGGCGCGCTCCTCGTCGTCGTCGCGACGCTGCCGCTCGCGCTGCGCCGGCGGGCCCCCCTGCTGGTGCTGCTGCCCGTCGCCGCGGGCGGCGCGACGGCGGTCGGCCTCGGCTACGCCGCGGCGCTGACGCTGCTGTGGCTCGCGCTGGCCGTGGAGTCCGCGGTCGTGCACGCGCGGCGGCCGGTGGCGCTGCCGCTCGGCCTGCTGTGCGTCGCGACCGCCGTCGGGCTCGTGGTCGCCGCCGGCGAGGGCCGGTCGCCGCTCAACGTGCTCGGCGCCGCGATGGTCGCCGCCCTGCCCGCCACCGGCGGCTACGCGCTGCGGACCAGCCGCACGCTCGCCGCGGAGCAGGCCGAGCGCGCCGAGCGCGTCACCGCCCTGCGCACCAGCGAGCTGCAGCGGGCGGTCGCCGAGGAGCGCACGCAGATCGCCCGCGACGTGCACGACGTCGTCGGGCACCACCTCTCGGCCATCCACCTGCAGGCCGGCGCCGGGCGGCGCACCGGCGGCGTCGAGCGCTTCGCGGTCATCGAGCAGCTCTCGAGCCAGGCGCTGGAGGAGACCCGGCGCACCCTGGGGCTGCTGCGCGGCGACGCGCCGGAGGTGCCGCTGGCCGGGGTCGACGACCTCGAGCCGCTGCTGGCGACGGCGCGCCGCTCCGGCGTGGAGGTGTCGCTGGAGGTGACCGGCGCCCCGCGCCCGCTGCCCGCGGCCGTGAGCACCGGGGCGTACCGCGTCGTGCAGGAGGCGCTCACCAACGTGGCCAAGCACGCGCGCCCCTCGCGCGCCCGCGTGGCGATGACGTACGGCCCGGCCGACGTCCAGGTCGTCGTCGAGGACGACGGCCGCCCCGCGGGCGCGCCGGGGGAGGGCCACGGGCTGGTCGGCATGCGCGAGCGCGCCGCCTTCCTCGGCGGCACGCTCGAGGCCGGGCCGGAGCCGCGCGGCGGCTGGCGCGTGCGGGCGGTGCTGCCGACGTGACGCGCGCGGCCGGGGGGCCGGTCGACCCGCCCGTCACCGTGCTGGTCGTCGACGACCAGGCGGTGGTGCGGTCCGGCCTGCGCGCGATCCTCGAGAGCGAGCCCGGGCTGGTCGTCGTCGGCGAGGCGGCCGACGGCGAGGAGGCGGTCGCGCTGGCCCGGCGCCGCCGGCCGGACGTCGTGCTCATGGACGTGCGGATGCCGCGCCTGGACGGCATCGCGGCCACCCGGCTGCTCACCGCGGGCCCCGACCCCGTCGACGTCGTCGTGCTGACCACCTTCGACACCGACGAGCACGTCTTCGGCGCGCTGCAGGCGGGGGCCGCGGGGTTCCTGCTCAAGGACACGTCGCCCGAGCGCATCGTCGAGGCCGTGCGGCGGGTGGCCGCCGGCGACGGCCTGGTCGCGCCCGAGGTCACCCGGCGCCTCGTGCGCCGCTTCGCCGCCGCGGTGCCGGCGCTGCACCCCGACCCGCGGGCCGACCGCCTCACGCCGAGGGAGCACGACGTGCTGCGCGGGCTGGCGGCCGGGCTCGCCAACGCCGAGATCGGCCGCCGGCTGTTCCTCGAGGAGGCGACGGTCAAGACGCACGTCGGCCGGGTGCTGGCCAAGCTCGGGCTCGCCAGCCGCGTGCAGGCCGTCGTCTGGGCGTACGAGACGGGCTACGTCGCCCCCACCGGCACGCCGCCGGCCGCGGGCGGCTGAGCCGGGAGGGCGCCGGCGCCGCCGCGGGGGACACTGGCGGCGTGGCGCGCAGGAGCAGGAGCCCGAAGGGGCCCCGCGAGGGCAGGATGGCGCGCTTCGAGCGCGCGCTGCTGTCGGTCATGGGGCCGCCGCAGCTCGGCGACCCCGACGAGCCGGCGCCCGCGCTGGCGCCCCCGCCGGCGGGCCGGTGCCCCAAGTGCCGCACGTCGTACGAGCACCACGAGGTGGTCCGCGACCCGGGGCTGACCTACCTGCGCTGCCCGCCGGTCGACTGACGGGCGCGTGTCCCCCTCGGCCCGGGCTCGTTGCACCGGTGACCCGCGTCACCTGCGAGAGGACCGCCCGTGCGCCGCCCTGCCCGGACCCGCCTGACGACCGCCACGGCCGCCCTCGGGGTGGCCGCGCTCGCCGCCTCCGGCGCGCTGCTCGGCGCGGGCGCCGCCACCGCCTCGGACGCCCCGGCCGCCGCGGGCCTGCGGGACGTCATGTACGTCGGCAACAACTGGGACGGCACCGTCAACCTCGTCGACGTCGACACCTTCGAGGTGCTCGCCGGCGGCGTGAGCCTCATCCCGGACCGGGAGGAGGAGCTCCTGCGGATCGCGAGCGACCCGCAGGACCTCGCGCTCTACCTCGCGATCCAGCAGGGCCCGGGCGAGGGCAACGACCAGTACGTCGACGACATGTTCGCCACGCGCGACGGCCGCTTCCTCGCGGTGTCCCGGCCC
>CANKBT010000309.1 GCA_947479995.1 Frankiaceae bacterium
CTGGAGCTGGCATGACCACGTACCTGATCGTCGACGGCGAGAACATCGACGCGACCCTCGGCAACAACGTGCTGGGCGGCCGTCGCCCCACCCCCGACGAGCGGCCGCGCTGGGACCGCGTGCTGTCGTACGCCAAGGGCGAGAGCGGCGACGCGAGCGGCCTGTTCTTCCTCAACGCCTCGCACGGCGCGCTGCCCATGACGTTCGTGTCGGCGCTGCTCGCCATCGGCTACCGGCCGCTGCCGCTGTCGTCGTCGGAGCCGGGCGTCAAGGTCGTCGACGTCGGCATCCAGCGCACGCTCGAGGCGCTCAAGGAGCGCGAGGGCGACGTCCTGCTCGTCAGCCACGACGGCGACTTCCTGCCGCAGGTCGGCGACCTGCTCGACGGGACGCGCAAGGTCGGCGTGCTCGGCTTCCGCGAGTTCCTCTCCAACGGCTACACGCCGCTCGTCGAGCGCGGCCTCACCGTGCACGACCTCGAGGAGGACGTGCACGCGTTCACCTCGCCGTTGCCCCGCATCCGCGTCATCGCGCTCGAGGACTTCGACCCGCTCAAGTACCTCTGAGGGCCGCTCCGTGGAGCTGGTGCTGGCCGTGCCCGCGGTCGTCGCCGTGCTGTTCGCGGTGGCCGTCGGCCTCGCCCACCGCGGCGAGCGGCGCCGCCGCGGCGGCTGGGAGGCGCTGGGCGCCGCGCGCGGCTGGCGGTACGACGCCGGCGACGCGACCGGCGCGGGGGTGGCGCTGCGCGGCACGGTCGACCGCACGCTGAGCACCGTGCACCGCGGGGTGCCGGTGGCGGTGCTGTCGGTGCGCACCGTGCTCGACACCGGACGCGACTCCTACCGGGTCGACGTCGTCGAGCCGGTCGGCGTGGCCCGCCTGCCCGGGCTCGGTGCCGCGCCGGCCGTGGCCGGCCACCGGTCGTGGCTCGCGGGCGAGCTGCTCGTCGTGCAGCCCCCGCGCCGGTGGCGCCGGGTGCAGACGACGCCGCGCGCCGAGGAGGCCGAGCGGGTCATGGCCGCGCTCGTGGCCGCCGTCGACGCCGCCCGGTGACCTGGTGGGAAGGCGCCCTGCGGGGGTAGCGTTGCCTTGTACAGCAACACCGACCAGGGGGTGACAGGTCTCGACTCCGGATGTCGAGGCAGGGGAAGCGGGCCGAGGAAGGCGACGATGATCTCGTTAACCAACAACGTCGCAAAACACACAAGCGCCGACAACAGTCCGCGCGCGTACGCCCTCGCTGCCTAGCAGCTAGAGCGTCGCTGTCAGCCTGGGAGCGCCTCCGGCCCAGGACCTGGCATCGCTAGGAGGACCACCACCCGCCACGGCCACGGGGGCGGGTGGTGAACCCACGTGGCTGAGCTCGTTCCCGGCTTGCTGGCACGACCGGGAGAGCCGAGAAAAGCAACGCCAGCTGCGCCCGGAGAAGCCCTGTCAAGGTGCCGGAGGACGCGGGTTCGATTCCCGCCACCTCCAAGAGCACGTCGTCCGCCCGCAGGCGTACGCGTGCTGTTGACGTCAGCCCTGCGGCGGCCCGGCCGGGCCGCCGCAGGGCTGGTGCCCACCGCAGCCGGCCGCGCCGCCGCCGGCCCACGGCAGACTGCGCCCATGGCGGACACCGGCCCGGTCGCGGGGGAGCGGCGGCTGTCGCCGCAGGGCCGCCGGCTGCTCGACGCGGCGACGGTGCTGTTCGCCAAGCGCGGCGCGGTGGCGACGTCGGTGCGCGACATCACGCACGCGTGCGGGCTCACGCCGGGCTCGCTCTACAACCACTTCTCCTCCAAGGAGGAGCTGCTGCACGTGCTGGTGCGCGGCATCCACCTCGCGCACGAGCAGGCGCTGCTGGAGGGGCAGGCGCAGGTGGCCGGCGACCCGGTCGCCGAGCTGACGGTGATGGTGCAGGTGGTGGTGCACCGGCACGCCAGCCGCCCGCAGCGGGCGCGCGTGGCCAACCGCGAGTTCCCGCTGCTCACCGGCGCGATGCTCGACGACGTCCTCGCGGTGCGCCGCCGCCTGCTGCACCACCTCGCCGACGTGCTGCGCCGCGGGCAGGAGGAGGGCGTGCTCGACCTCGACCGCCCGCTGACGCCCGGGCTGCTGGCGACGGCCGTGTTCGACATGTCGGTGCACCTGACGGAGTGGTTCGTCGAGGGCAGCCCCTTCACGAGCGTCGGCATCGCGCGCCGCTACGCCGTGCTGGCGTGCCGGATGGCCGGCACCCGGGCCGACGAGCGCGTGCTCGACGTCGGCGAGCGCTGGGTGTCGCGCCCGCAGGCCTGAGGGCCGGTTGACACGCGGGTGACCGCCGTCACACGATCGGGTGACCTGAGTGAACACTCGTTCAGGTCGATCCCGACGAGGAGTCGCATGCCCCCCACCACGAGCCGCCGCCGGACGACGGGCGGCCTCGCCGTCGCCGTCGCCCTGGCGCTGGCGCCCGCCCTGCCCGCCCTGCCCGCCGCCGCCGACGACGGGGCCCGCACGCCCGTGGCCGACGCCACGGTCGTCGGCCCGCTCCCGCGCGACCTCGGCGGCGACCGGTCCTCCCCGGACCTGGCGCGCACGTACCCGTTCTTCGCCACCTACCAGGACCTCGCCGGCGCGGGCTACGTGGAGGAGGAGTTCCTGGTGTCCGGCCTCGCCGACGCGTACGCCGGCCCCCGCACGCCCGCGACCGCCGCCGGCACGCTGCTCGCCGAGGACGTGCCGTACACGACGCGCATCGTCGTGCGGCGCCCGGCCGACCCCGCCGACTTCAGCGGCACGGCGCTCGTCGAGTGGCAGAACGTCACCGCGGGCTACGACCCCGACGCGCTCTGGAACTTCGACGACGTCACCCGCAGCGGCGACGCCTGGGTCGGCGTCTCGGCGCAGCAGGTCGGCGTCGACCACCTGCGCGGCTGGAGCCCCACCCGCTACGGCTCGCTCGACACCACCGGCGGCGGCGCCTTCCCGCTCGACCAGCTCTCCTTCGACGTCTACGCCCAGGCGGCCAAGGCGCTCGTCGCGCCGACGGGCGTCGACCCGATGGGCGGCCTCGACGTCGAGACGCTGCTGTCGATCGGCGCCTCGCAGTCCACCCGCTACCAGAGCACCTGGTACGACGCGATCCTGCCGCGGGTCGAGCCGGTCTTCGACGGCTACGCGATCGTGGTCGGCACGGCGCCGAGCCGCGCGGGCGACGAGCCGGTCTTCCAGGTGCAGTCCGAGACCGACGTGACGGCCGCGGCCGCCGCCCTGCGCCGCCCCGACGACGCGGTCTTCCGCCGCTGGGAGGTCGCCGGCGGCGCCCACTCGGGCTGGAGCGGGCAGGAGTACCGCGCGCCGCTGTCGGTGCGCGACCTCGGCGGCGTCACGGAGTACTCGTGCCAGCTGCCGCCGTTCAGCCGCGTGCCGGTCGAGCACGTGACAGCCGCGGCGTACGCGCACCTCGTGCGCTGGGTGGAGGACGGCGTGGCGCCGCCCTCGGCGCCGTACCTGCAGTTCGACGCCTCGGGGCAGAAGGTGCGCGACGCGCGCGGTCTCGCGCAGGGCGGCATCCGGCTGTCGCAGGTGCAGGTGCCGACGGCGCTCAACAGCGGCGACAACGGCGGCGCGAGCTTCTGCCGCCTGTTCGGCACGCACCAGCCGTACACCGACGCCGAGCTGCGCGCGCTCTACCGCAACCAGGGCCAGTACCTGAGCCGGGTCGTCGCGGCCGACCGCGACAACGTGCGCGCCGGCTACCTCGAGCCCGAGGACGCCGCGGAGAACAGGCAGGCCGCCCTCGAGCTGGGCGCGCGCCTGCGGGGCCGCTGAGGCAGGAGGGCCCACCGCAGCAGCGCTAGCACCGGGCGCGGGACGGCCGTCCCACGCCCGGTGCTAGCGTCCGGGCATGTCGTCCGCCGGTGCGCTCGTGCTCGTGCGCCGCCGCGTCGTCGACCACGCGCGGAGCACCACCTGCGCCTGTCCGTCTGCCTGACGGACCCCTGCGCCGCGCTCGCGGCGCA
>CANKBT010000310.1 GCA_947479995.1 Frankiaceae bacterium
CGCACGCGCCGGTCGAGTGCGTCGACGACCTCGTCCGCGCCGGCGGCTGGGAGCCGCCCGAGGTCCGGGCGCGCTGGTCGTGAGCACGAACCTGCTGCTGGCGCTGCTCGCCGGGCTCGTCGTCGGGCTGGGCCTCGCGCTCGCGGTCGTCGCCGTGGTGGGGCTCCCCGAGCGCGACCCGGGCAAGCCGAGCCTGGTGCGCACGGTGCGGCGACGCGGCGCCGGGCTGTCGGCGCGCGCGCTGGCCGGCGTCGGCGTCGGGGCGCTCGTCCTGGTCGTCACGCAGTGGCCGGTCATGGCCGTCGCGATCGGCCTGCTGGTCGCGTACTGGGACCGGCTCGTCGGCGGCGGCGGCGAGGAGCGCACCGCGATCCTGCGCCTCGAGGCGCTCGCCGTCTGGACCGAGTCGCTCCGCGACACCATCGCCGGCGCCGTCGGCCTCGAGCAGGCCATCCCGTCCAGCGCCGAGGCGGCACCGCCGGTGCTGCGCCCGACGCTCAACCTGCTCGTCGACCGGCTGCGCATACGCGAGCCGCTGCCCGACGCGCTGCTCGCCTTCGCCGAGGACCTCGACGACCCGAGCGCCGACACGGTCGTCGCCGCGCTCGTGCTCAACGCGCGCCTGCGCGGGCCGGGGCTGCGCGACGTGCTCACGGCCCTCGCGACCTCCACGCGCGAGGAGCTCGACATGCGCCGCCGCGTCGAGTCCGGCCGGCGCTCGCTGCGCCGCTCGGTGCGCATCGTGCTCGGCATCGTGCTCGGCTTCATCGGCGTCGTCGCGGTCTTCAACGACGACTACGTCGCGCCGTACGACGACGTGCTTGGCCAGCTCGTGCTGCTCGTCGTCGTCCTGCTGCTGCTCGCCGGCCTGCTGTGGCTGCGCAAGCTCGCGCGCCCCGAGCCGGTCGACCGCCTGCTCGGCACGTCGCGCATGAGCGCCGAGTCGCGCGAGCTGGTGTCGCGGTGAGCCCGTGCTGACGCTGAGCCTGCTCGCGGGCGCGTTCGCCGGCTTCGGCGTCTACGCGCTGCTGCGCGTCTTCATGCGCCCGCAGCCGGGCGTCGCGACGCTCGTCGCGCGCATCGACGCCGGGCAGCGCTCGCTGCGCTCGCACACCGCCAGCGAGCGGCAGGCCTCCGACGGCCTGGCGGGCGCGGCGCGCGGCGTCGTCGCCCGGCTCGGCGACCGCCTCGAGGTCCTGGCCGCCGAGCGCGGCTGGCGGCTCGGCCAGGTGCGCAAGGACCTCGCGGTCATGGGCCGCTCGGTCGGGCAGCTGCTCGCCACCAAGGTGCTGCTCGGCCTCGGCTTCTTCCTGTTCGCCCCCGCGCTGTGGGGCTCGCTGCGGCTGTTCGGCGTGCCGGTGCCCGGCGGCACGCCCGTCGTGGCGGCGCTGGCGTTCGGCGCGTTCGGCTTCTTCCTGCCCGACCTCGCGCTCCGCGGCGAGGCGGCCAACCGCCGCCGCGACTTCCGCCGGGTCGTCGGCATCTTCCTCGACCTCGTCGCCATGAACCTCGCCGGCGGCCGCGGCCTGCCCGAGGCCCTGCTCGCCGCCTCCACCGTGAGCGACCACTGGGCGGTCGTGCGCATCCGCCAGTCGCTCGCCAACGCCCGGCTGCTCGGCAACACGCCCTGGCAGGCCCTCGGCGACCTCGGCGAGGAGGTCGGCCTCGAGGAGCTCCGCGACCTGTCGAGCGCGCTCAGCCTGGCCGCCGACGACGGCGCCAAGATCCGCTCGTCGCTGGCCGCCCGCGCCGCGACCCTGCGGCGCAAGGACCTCGCCGACAGCGAGGGCGACGCCGGCGAGAAGTCGCAGTCGATGCTCGTCGCGCAGCTGCTGCTGTGCACGGCCTTCTTGATCTTCCTGGGCTTCCCCGCGGTCGACCAGCTCCTGGGCGTGTGATGCGCGCCCCGACGGAGCCCGGCCGCGGGACGGGAGGGGTGCCCGCCGCGACCGCGGTGCGGCACGATGGTGACGACGACCGGGACGACCGGTCGCACGTGAGGGAGACCCCGCATGACGTACGTGCCCGCACTGCTGACGACCGTGACGGCGGCCGTCCGCCGGCGCCTGGCGACGACCCGCGGCGCGGTGCGCGACGCCGGCGCGTCGGCCCTCGAGTTCGCGATCATCGCGGCCGTGACCGTGCTCGCCGCGTCGGTGATCGGCGGCCTGGTCTACACGATCGTGGGCGACCGCGCGGAGGAGCTGGAGAACTGCTCGACGCAGGCGGTCGGCTCGGCCTGCGACGACGGCCCTGGCGGCGGGGGCCCGGCGGGCGACTGACCGCCCGCGCCCTCGCGCGCCGTCCCCGCGGCGACGCGGGGGTGAGCGCGATCGAGCTGGCGTTCGTCTCGCCGGCGCTGCTCGTGCTCATCTTCCTGTCGATCCAGGCGGGGCTCTACTACTACGGCCGGGTCGTCGCGCAGCAGGCCGCGCGCGAGGGCGTCTCCCTGCTGCGCGTCGTGCCCGAGGAGTTCGAGCGGGAGGCCGAGGCCGACGTCGAGGAGGGCGTCGCCGACTACGCGCGCACCGTCGGCCGGGAGTCGCTCACCTCGCCCGTCGCCGTCGCGGACTACGACGCCGACGAGGGCATCGCCTCGGTCGTCGTGACCGGCGAGGTCATCACGCTCGTGCCCTTCCTCGAGCTCAGCGTCACCCAGCGCGTCGAGGGCACCATCGAGCGCTTCGAGGCCGACGAGCGCGACCGTCCGGAGCGGGGGTGACGCGCGCGCTGGCCCGTGCCCGCCGCGGCGGCGCGGAGCGGGGCTCGCTCGCGATCGAGCTGGCCTTCCTCACCCCCGTGCTGTTCGTGCTGCTGGCGCTCGTCTACGCCTACGGCCGGGTCGCGCAGGTCAACGGCACCCTGGAGGCCGGCACGCGCGACGCCGCGCGCAGCGCCAGCCAGTCGCGCACGTACGACGAGGCCCGCGAGCGCGCCGAGCGCACCATCCGCGCCGCGCTCGGCTCGACGGCGACCAGCTGCCTCGACAGCCTCGACGCGCGGATCGTCGGGCCGTTCGAGGCCGGCGAGCCGGTCAAGGTGCGGGCGCGCTGCACCTACTCGCTGTCCGACCTCGGCCTGCCCGGCGCGCCGGGGAGCATCACGGTGACGTCGTCGTTCACCAGCCCGCTCGACCCCGGGCGGGGCGTCGAGGAGCGACCGGGGGGCGGCGCGTGAGCCGCCTGCGCCCCCGCGGCGACTCCGGCTCCATCGCGCCGGTCGTGCTCGTCATGGCCTTCGCCATGCTCGTGCTCGGCGGCATCGTCATCGACGGGTCGAACGTGCTCAACGGCCGCAGCCGCGCCGTGGCGTACGCGCAGGAGGCGGCGCGCGCGGGGGCCGCGGCCGTGCGGCCGGGCATCGGCGAGCTCGAGCTCGACCCGGACGAGGTCGCCCGGCGCGTCGAGGACTTCTGCCGGACGCTGGCCGAGGACCCCGAGCTCGACGCCGCCGCGCTCGAGTGCCGGCTCGACACCCGCGAGGACGAGGACGGCCTCACGGCCGTCAGCGAGGAGGACGACCGCCGCCTCGTCGTCAACGTCTTCGTGCAGCTCGAGGTGCGCGCCACCCTCCTGCAGATGATCGGCGCCGGGCCGTTCACCGTCTCCGGCACCGGGCGCGCCCGGCCGTACGAGGGCGTCAACGCCGAGGACCTCGACGCCGACGCCGGCGACCCCGTGCCGCCGGAGCCGCTGCCGCCGTTCGGCGCTCCGGGCGACGGCGCGCCGATCGGCATCGACGGCCCGTTGCCCGCCACGCCCTGCGAGGGCGGCGTCGACCCCGTCGAGAACCCGGTGCCCGGGCTCCCGCCGGTGTGCCCCCAGGTGCCGCAGTGCCCGCCCGGCTTCGAGCCCGGCCCGCCCGACGGCGGCCGCCCCGGGGACCCCCTCGTCTGCCTGCCCGTCACGCCCCCGCCGCCGCCCCCGCCCCCGCCCCCGCCCCCGCCGCCGCCCCCGCCGCCGCCCCCGCCGCCGCCCC
>CANKBT010000311.1 GCA_947479995.1 Frankiaceae bacterium
GACCGGCCAGGTGCGCGGCCGGCCGTAGACCGACGCGTCGACCGCGCCGACGACCTTGCGCACCCCGGCGGCCGCGCAGGCCTGCAGCAGCCCCGCGACCCCGACGACGCGCGCGACGCCCCGCGGCGCGGCGAGGTCGACCACGGCGTCGGGGCGCACGCGCGCGACCTGCGCGGCCGCGTCGTCCGCCCGCGCGAACCGGCCGGGGAACGCGCCCAGCACGGCGTCGACGCCCTCGACCGCGTGGCCCTCGGCGAGCAGCCGCGCGGCCAGCGCCCCGGCCAGCGGTGACGCCGCGCCGGTGACCAGCACCCTCACAGCAGCACCCTCACACCAGCACCCTCACGGGTGGCGCAGCCGCCACCCCGCCCACGCCGAGGCCACCATCGACCGCAGGTCGTGCTCGGCGGTGAAGCCCAGCCCCTCGCGGATGCGGTCGACGGCCGCGACCACGAACGCGGGGTCGCCCTCGCGCCGCGGCGCCGCGTCGTGGCTGGTGTCGAGGCCGGTCACCTCCTGCACCACGCGCAGCACGTCGAGCACGCTGGAGCCCTCGCCGCGCCCGATGTTGTACGTCGCGCCGGGCGCGCCGTCGTCGAGCGCGCGGGCGGCGGCCAGGTGCGCGCGGGCGATGTCCTCGACGTGCACGTAGTCGCGCACGCAGGTGCCGTCGGGCGTCGGGTAGTCGGTGCCGAACACCTGCGGGTTGCGGCCCTGCTCGAGCGCCGCGAAGACCAGGGGGATGAGGTTGAACACGCCCGGGTCGCCGAGCTCCGGCGCGGCCGTGCCGGCGACGTTGAAGTAGCGCAGGTTCATCGCCCGCATGCCGTACGCCCGCTCGCAGTCGCGCAGCAGCCACTCGCCGACGAGCTTGCTCTCGCCGTACGGGCTGAGCGGCACGCCCGGGGTGTCCTCGGTGACGAGGTCGACGTCGGGCAGGCCGTACGTCGCGGCGCTCGAGGAGAAGACCACCCGGTCGACGCCCTTGGCCCGGCAGCCGTCGAGCAGCGCGACGAGCCCCTCGACGTTCTCGCGGTAGTAGAGCAGCGGGTCGGCCATCGACTCGCCGACCTGCTTCTTGGCCGCGATGTGCACGACCCCGGTGACCCCGTGCTCGCGCAGCACCCGCCGCACGAGCCCGCGGTCGAGCACGCTGCCCTCCTCGAGGACGGCGCCGGGGTCGACGCGGTCGGCCTCGCCGGTCGACAGGTCGTCGAGCGCGACGACGCGCTGGCCGTCCTGCACGAGGGCCCGCACGACGTGCGCGCCGATGTAGCCGGCGCCGCCGGTGACGAGCCAGGTCATGCGGCGACCCTAGCTAGTCGGCGCGGTACTCCACGTGCTCGATCTCGAGCCGCACCTCGCGGATGCGGACGAGCACGCGGTCGCGCAGGTCGATCGGCGCGGGGTCGCTGCCGCAGCAGCGGGCGACGAGCGCCTTGACGGCCTGCTCGAGGCCGTACTGGCGCAGGCAGGGCGCGCACTCGTCGAGGTGCAGGCGCACGAGGTCGCGGTCGATCGCGTCCTGCTCGGCGTCGAGGTAGAGGTAGACCTGCTCGAGCACCTCGCTGCACGGGGTGTCGTGGTGGTCGCCGCAGCTCATGCGCCGGCCCCCTGGCCCTCGGGGGCGGGCACCAGGCCGCGCTCGACGGCGTAGTCGGCCAGCTTGAGGCGCAGGCCGCGGCGGCCGCGGTGCAGCCGGCTCATCACGGTGCCGATGGGCGTGCCCATGATCTCCGCGATCTCCTTGTAGGCGAACCCCTCCACGTCGGCGAGGTAGACCGCCATCCTGAAGTCCTCGGGCAGCTCCTGGAGGGCGTTCTTCACATCCGAGTCCGGGAGGTGCTCGAGCGCCTCGGTCTCGGCGCTCTTCAGGCCGCTCGAGGTGTGCTGCTCGGCGGCCGCGAGCTGCCAGTCGGTGATCTCGTCGGTCGGCGACTGCAGCGGCTGGCGCTGCTTCTTGCGGTAGCTGTTGATGAACGTGTTGGTGAGGATGCGGTACAGCCAGGCCTTGAGGTTCGTGCCCTCCTGGAACTGGTGGAAGGCGGCGAAGGCCTTGACGAAGGTCTCCTGCACGAGGTCCTCGGCGTCGGACGGGTTGCGCGTCATGCGCAGGGCGGCCGAGTAGAGCTGGTCGAGGAACGGCAGCGCGTCGCGCTCGAAGCGCGCCGTCCGCTGCTCGGCGGTCTCCTCGGAGCCCGTTCCGGGCCCGGCCGTGGTCACGCGCGCGCTCACCTCTCCTGCCGCGGCGCCCCGGCGCAGGGCTGCGCTGGGCTCCGGGGCGCTCTGCTCCGACCCTACGCCCGCGGGCACGAGGGCCGCCCGACGGCGGAGGCGGGCGACCGGCGGCCGGGCGCCGGCGGGGCCCGGGGCGGGCGGGGAGGGGCGTCCGGAGGCGGACGCGGGCTGGCGTGTCACGCCCTGCACAACCGGCCCCCGAGACCGCCGATTCCCCGGCGGCGCTGCGACGGCACGCCGGCCCGGCGGGACCTACAGTGGGCGGATGCAGGAGCGGTCGGCAGGTCACCACCCCGCGGTCGAGCAGTACCTCGAGACGATCCTCGAGCTCGAGGAGGCGGGCATCACGCCCATGCGCGCGCGCCTGGTCGAGCGCCTCGGCGTCTCCGCGCCGGCGGTGAGCGAGACCGTCAAGCGCCTCGAGCGCGAGGGCTACGTGACCCTCGACGCCGACCGCGTGCTGCACCTCACCGCGTCCGGCCGCGCGTACGGCTCGACCGTGCTGCGCCGCCACCGCCTCGCCGAGCAGCTGCTCGTCGAGGTGCTGCACGTGCCGTGGTCGGAGGTGCACGACGAGGCCTGCCGCCTCGAGCACGCCATCAGCGACAACCTCGAGAAGTACCTCGTCAAGCTGCTCGGCGACCCGGCCTACAGCCCGCACGGCCTGCCGATCCCCGGCTCGGCCAACGCCGTCGACGACGGCCCGGTCGTGCCGCTCGCGCGCGTCGCGGCCGGCGAGGCGGTCGTCGTGCGCCGCATCGACGAGCACCTGCAGACCATGCTCGACCGCATGCGCGCCCTCGAGGTCGGCCACCTGCGCCCCGGCGTCACGGTCACGGTCGGCGGCACCGAGGACGGCCAGGTCTCGCTGCGCATCGAGGGCCAGCCCGAGGACCTCGTCGTCGACGCGCACGTCGCCAAGGGCGTCTACGTCAGCGCCTGACCCCCCGGGGCCAGCCGCGCCAGCCACTCCCGCGCCGCCGCGGTCACGGCGGCCGCGACCTCGGCCGGCGTCCCGTCGCGCCGGCGCACCGCGAAGCCGTGGTCGGCGCCCGGCACGACGACCACCTCGCGCCCCGACGCCGCGGCCGGCACGCCGAAGGCGTCGCGCGCGCCCTGCACGACGAGCACCGGCACCTCCGGGCGGTGCAACTCGTCCTCGCGGCTGACGTCGCGCCCCGGCGGCACGAGCGGGAAGGCGAGCGCCAGCACGCCGGCGGCCCCCACCGCCCCGGCGGTGCGGCAGGCCACGCGCGCCCCGGCCGACCGCCCGCCGACGACCAGCGGGCCGGGCAGCGGCGGCAGCGCCGCCAGCACCGCGAGCCACGCGGCGTCGAGCCGCGGCGGCGCCTCGGCGACCCGCCGGCCGGCGACGCGCCAGGGCTGCTCGACGAGCACGACCTGCAGGCCGAGGGCCAGGGCGGCGGCCTCGACGGCGCGCAGGTCCGGCGCGTCGACGCCGCCGCCGGCCCCGTGCCCGAGCACCACCCGGCCGGGACCGGACCCGCGGACGTGGAACCGCGCTGGGCCGCTGGGCGTCTCCACCTGCAACACGGGTGTGACGTCCACCGTATGGAGGGTAGGTGCCCCGCGTGCTGCTGGAGGAGGGGCTCGGACGCGAGGCGTCCGGTGCCGAGGGCCCGCAGGGCCAGGCGGCCCAGGGCTCGTCGCTGGAGCCCGCACCGCCGCCCACGCCGGTGCCCGCCGACGGCTCGCCGTACTGGCAC
>CANKBT010000312.1 GCA_947479995.1 Frankiaceae bacterium
GACCGCGGGCGGCGCGGCCGAGGCCTGGCTCGCGACGGCGGCCGGCGCCGCCACGAGCGGCGCCGCGGCGCGGCGCGGGCGCCGGGTCGCCGCGTGGGTGCGCGGGCCGTAGCCGACGAGCACCGCCTGGCGCTCCTCGGCGGGCGAGCCCTCGACGGGGGCCGGCTCGTCGGCGGTGGTGATGCTGATGAGCGGGGCGCCGACCTCGAGGGCCACGCCCTCGTCGCCGTGCAGGGCGGCGACGGTGCCGGCGTACGGCGAGGGCACCTCGACCGCGGCCTTGGCGGTCTCGACCTCGACGAGCGGCTGGTTGACGGTGACGACGTCGCCCGGGGCGACGAGCCAGCGGAGCACCTCGGCCTCGGTGAGGCCCTCGCCCAGGTCGGGCAGGCGGAAGACGGCCATCTCAGAAGCCCATCGCGCGGTCGACGGCGTGCAGGACCCGGTCGAGGTCCGGCAGGTGGTGCTCCTCCATGCGCGCCGGCGGGTACGGCAGGTCGAAGCCCGTCACCCGCAGCACCGGCGCCTCCAGCTCGTAGAACAGCTCCTCGGTGAGGCGCGCGGCCAGCTCGGCGCCGGTGCCCAGCGTCCGCGAGGCCTCGTGCACGACGACGCAGCGGCCGGTGCGCCGCACGGACTGCACGACGGTGTCGAGGTCGAGCGGCGACAGCGAGCGCAGGTCGACGACCTCGAGGTCGAGCTCGCTGGCGGTGGCGGCGTCGAGGCAGGTGCGCACCATCGGGCCGTACGCCAGCAGGGTGCAGTCGGTGCCGGGGCGGACCACGCGGGCCTGCCAGAGCGACTCCTGCACGGGCGTGAGCTCGCCCTTGTCCCAGTAGCGGCGCTTGGGCTCGAGCAGCACGACCGGGTCGTCGCTGGCGACGGCCTGCTGCACCATCACGTGCGCGTCGGCCGGCGTCGCGCACGAGACGACCTTCAGGCCCGCGGTGTGCACGAAGTACGCCTCGGGCGACTCGCTGTGGTGCTCGACCGCGCCGATGCCGCCGCCGTACGGGATGCGGATCGTCACGGGCATCCGGACGCGCCCGCGGGAGCGGAAGTGCAGCTTGGCGAGCTGGCTGACGATCTGGTCGAACGCCGGGTAGACGAAGCCGTCGAACTGGATCTCGCAGACCGGGCGGTAGCCGCGCATCGCCAGGCCGATCGCGGTGCCGACGATGCCGGACTCGCCGAGCGGCGTGTCGACGACGCGGTCGGCGCCGTAGCGCTCCTGCAGGCCGTCGGTGACGCGGAAGACGCCGCCGAGCTGGCCGATGTCCTCGCCCATGAGCACGACCCTCGGGTCGGCGGCGAGGGCGGCGTCGAGGCCGAGGTTGAGGGCCTTGGCGAGGGTGACCGTGCCGGTCGCGACCTCGGTGGCGACCGCGGTCACGCGTCGAACCCGGCGAGGTAGGCCGCGTGCTCGTCGCGCTGGCGCACGAGCTCGGGCGTCTGCTCGACGAAGACGTGGTCGAAGGCCTCGAGCGGGTCGGGGTCGGGCATCTCGACGCACGCCTTGCGGATGCGGGCCGCGAGGTCGTCGGCCTCGGCGTCGACCTCGGCGAAGAACTCCGGGCCGGTGCCCTCGCGCTCGAGCAGCAGGCGCACGCGGGCCAGCGGGTCGCGGGCGCGCCACGACTCGACCTCGTCGGCCGGGCGGTAGCGGCCCGGGTCGTCCGAGGTGGTGTGCGGGCCGACGCGGTAGGTCCAGGCCTCGACCAGCGTCGGGCCGTCGCCGCGGCGCGCGCGGTCGAGCGCGTCGCGCACGACGGCGTACGTGGCGAGCACGTCGTTGCCGTCGACTCGGACGCCGGGGAAGCCGAAGCCCTCGGCGCGGTGGTAGAGCGGGGTGCGGGTCTGCGCGGAGGTGGGGGTGGAGATGCCCCACTGGTTGTTCTGGCAGAGGAAGACGACGGGGCTGCGCTGCACGCCGGCCCACACGAGCGCCTCGTTGACGTCGCCCTGGCTGCTGGCGCCGTCGCCGAAGCAGGCCAGCACGGCGGTGCCGTCCTCGCGGCCGACGGCGCCGTCGCGCACGGCCCCCATCGCGTAGCCGACGGCGTGCAGCGTCTGCGCGCCGAGGACGATCGCGTAGAGCGCGAAGCCGTGCTCCGCCGGGTCCCAGCCGCCGTGGTCGCCGCCGCGGAACAGCCCGAGCAGCGACACCGGGTCGACGCCGCGGGTCCAGGCGAGGCCGTGCTCGCGGTAGGTCGGGAAGGCCATGTCCTGCGGCCGCATCGCCCGGCCGGCGCCGACCTGCGCGGCCTCCTGGCCGACGAGCGGTGCCCACAGGCCCAGCTCGCCCTGGCGGGTGAGGGCGGTGCCCTCGGCGTCGATGCGCCGCGAGAGCACGAGGTCGCGGTAGAGGCCGCGGACGTCGTCGGCCGACAGCCCGTCGGCGTAGTCGGGGTGGGTGACCCGCCGGCCGTCCGGCGTCAGCAGCTGCACCAGCGAGGGGTCCGGCGGCAGGGCGAGCGAGGGGTCCAGCGAGGACAGCGTCACGACGGCGACTCCGTACGACAGGCACGGCCCCCGGGGTCTCCGGTGGCGCGGTGCAGGCGGGTGCGCCGGTCGGGCCGTCGCGCAGGGTGAGCGCGGGCGGCCGTCGTCGGCGCGCGTGCATCGAACCACGAGCCTGTGACCGCCGTCACGAGCGGCGCCGGGGCGGAGCCGTCAGGCAGGGGCCTCGGCGCGCTCCTTGAGCGCGGCGAGGGTCGCCTCGATGCCGGCGGCGTTGTGCGTCTCGCGGTCGCCCACGCCGGTGAGCAGCGCCCCGGCGGCCTTCACCAGGCGGCCGCGCTGGTCGGTCCACGTCTCGGTCACCCGGGTGCCGCCCTCGACCGGCTCCAGGTCGTACGCCCAGCGCGCGACGCGCAGGCCGGCGGAGGTGACGTCGAAGGCGAAGGAGCGCCCGGGCACGCAGTCGACCACGGTCGAGCGCGTCGACCAGCGGCGGGCGCCGCGCCGGTTGCGCCCGGCGAAGACGGCGCCGACGTGCGGGCCGCCGTCGCGCCAGCGGCCGCCCTCGGCCTCGGGCGACAGCGCGCCCATGCCGGGCAGGTCGCTCACGAGGGCCCACACCCGCTCGGCGGGGGCGGCGACGACGGTGCTGCGGGAGACGGTGGTGTCGGTCGTCACGGCACGGACCCTAGGGGGTCGGGAACCGCGGGCGCCCGGCGAGCGACTGGACGGTGGAGGGGCACCTGCCCCCGCCGAGGAGGAGCACCGTGCGTCACCCGTCCCCCGCCCTGCTGGCCCCCGTCCTGGCCGTGCTGCTCGGCGCGTCCGCCTGCGGGACCGGCACCGCGCCCGACGACACCGCGGCGCCCGCGGCGACGACGCCGCCCGCGAGCAGCGCACCTGCGACCGCCGCGCCGGCGCCGAGCGCGACCCCCGAGGGCACGGCCGTCGAGGTCGCGTACGCCGGCGGCGAGGTGTCCGGCGACACCGGCCGGGTCGAGGTCGGCGTCGGCGAGCCGGTGCGGCTCACGGTGACGAGCGACGTCGTCGAGGAGGTGCACGTGCACGGGCCCGACCTCTACGTCGACCTCGTGCCGGGCCAGCCCGCCACCAGCACGTTCTCCTTCGACGCCCCCGGCGTCTACGAGGTCGAGCTGCACGACGCGGGCACCGTCCTCACGCGCGTGCAGGTCGAGTAGTGGCCGGTACCGTCCTCGGCGTGAGCGCCGACGGCACGACCACCCTCGCGCACGCGGTCGGCACCCGGTCCGACCTGCCGGTCGACCTCTACGTCGTGCTCACCGCCGGCGCGCTGGCCGTCGTCGTCTCCTTCGTCGCGCTCGCCGCGCTGTGGCGCACGCCGAAGCTGCGGGGCGACGCCGCCGGCGCCCCGCTCCCGGCCGGCCTGCAGCGGGTGCTCGAGTCGGCGCCGCTGCTGTGGGCCCTGCGCCTCGTCGCGCTGGCGGTCGCGCTGTTCGTCACCGCCGTCGCGCTCTTCGGC
>CANKBT010000313.1 GCA_947479995.1 Frankiaceae bacterium
CGCGTTGAGCGCCGCGCCCTTGCGCAGGTTGTCGCCGCTGACGAACAGCGCGAGCGCCTGCGGGCCGTCCTGCCGCAGGCGCCCGACGTACGACGGGTCCTGACCCGCCGCCACGAGCGGCGTCGGCACGTCGACGAGGCGCACGCCCGGCGCCTGCGCAAGGAGCTCGTGGGCCCGCGCGACGGTGATCGGCCGGTCGAACTCCGCCAGCAGCGACAGCGAGTGGCCGGTGAAGACCGGCACCCGCACGCACGTGCCGGTCACCCGGAGGTCGGGCAGGCCGAGGATCTTGCGGCTCTCGTTGCGGAGCTTCTGCTCCTCGTCGGTCTCGTACGACCCGTCGTCGACGACCGAGCCGGCCATCGGCAGCACGTTGAACGCGATCGGCGCGACGTACTTGCGCGGCTCGGGGAACGCCACCGCCGCGCCGTCGTGGGTGAGCTCGGCGGCCTTGTCGACGACCGCCTTGACCTGGCTGTCGAGCTCCTCGACGCCGGCGCCGCCGGAGCCCGACACCGCCTGGTAGGTCGAGGCCACGAGGCGGACCAGCCCGGCCTCGTCGTGCAGCGCCTTGAGCGGCGGCATCGCGGCCATGGTGGTGCAGTTCGGGTTGGCGACGATGCCCTTGCGGGCGTCGGCGAGCGCGCCGGGGTTGACCTCGCTGACGACGAGCGGCACGTCGGGGTGCATGCGCCACGCCGAGCTGTTGTCGATGACGAGCACGCCGGCGGCGGCCCAGCGCTCGGCCCGCGCCCGCGAGGTGGTGGCCCCGGCGGAGAACAGCGCGACGTCGAGGCCCGACGGGTCGGCGGTCGTGGCGTCCTCGACGACGACCTCGCCGCCCTGCCAGGGCAGCGCCGAGCCGGCGGAGCGGGCGCTGGCGAAGAAGCGGACGTCCGCGCCGGCGCCGCGCTCGGCGAGCAGGCGGCGCATCACCGCGCCGACCTGGCCGGTCGCGCCGACGACGCCGATCCGCAGGTCGCCCAGGCCGGCCATCAGCGACCGGTCCCGGCGTAGACGGTGGCGCCCTCGCCGTCGGGCGCGCCGAGCTCGAACGCCTCGTGCACGGCGCGCACGGCGGCCGGCACGTCGGTGTCCCTGCACACGACGGAGATGCGGATCTCCGAGGTGCTGATCGCCTCGGAGTTGATGCCGACCGCCGACAGCGCCTCGAAGAAGGTCGCGGTGACGCCCGGGTGGCTCTTCATCCCCGCGCCGACCAGCGACACCTTGCCGATGTGCTCGTCGGACAGCACCCGCTCGAAGCCGACCGCGGCCTGCGTGCGCGAGAGCGCCTTGACGGCCTCGACGAGGTCGGCCTTCGGCAGCGTGAAGGAGATGTCCGTGCGGTCGGTCGCGCCCGACACATTCTGCACGATCATGTCGATGTTGACCTCGGCGCCCGCGACGGCGCGGAAGATCGCGGCCGCCTGCCCGGGCTTGTCGGGCACGCCCACCACGGTGATCCGGGCCTCGGAGAGGTCGTGCGCGACCCCGCTGATGATCGCCTGCTCCACGCCGGCTCCGTCCTGTGCGCTGATGGTCGTGCCGGGCTTCTGGCTGAACGAGGAGCGCACCACCAGCGGCACGTCGTAGCGCCGGGCGTACTCGACGCAGCGCAGGTGCAGCACCTTGGCGCCGCAGGCCGCGAGCTCGAGCATCTCCTCGTACGAGACGGTGGGCAGCTGCCGCGCGGTCGGCACGATCCGCGGGTCGGCGCTGTAGACGCCGTCGACGTCGGTGTAGATCTCGCAGACGTCGGCGCCGAGCGCCGCGGCCAGCGCGACGGCGGTGGTGTCGGACCCGCCGCGGCCCAGCGTGGTGATGTCCTTGCTGTCCTGCGAGACGCCCTGGAAGCCGGCGACGATCGTGATGTGCCCGGCGTCGAGGGCCTCGCGCAGGCGCCCCGGCGTGACGTCGATGATCCGCGCCTTGCCGTGCGTGGAGTCGGTGATGACGCCGGCCTGGCTGCCGGTGAACGACCGCGCCGACAGCCCGAGGCTCTGGATCGCCATGGCCAGCAGGGCCATCGAGATCCGCTCGCCGGAGGTGAGCAGCATGTCGAGCTCGCGGGGCGGCGGCAGGGGCGTGACCTGGTTCGCCAGGTCGAGCAGCTCGTCGGTGGTGTCGCCCATCGCGCTCACGACGACGCAGACGTCGTGGCCGGCCTTGCGGGTGGCGACGATGCGCTCCGCGACCCGCTTGATGCGCTCGGCGTCGGACACGGACGAGCCGCCGTACTTCTGCACGACCAGGCCCATGGCGCCCATCCTAGCGGCGGCCCGGGCGGTGAGAGCCGTCTCACGCGCCTCTCACGGGGGTCTCAGGAGGGCTCGGCACGGTGCGGGCGACCGCTCCCGCCGGGAGCGGCACCCCTCCCCCTGGAGCCCGCCGTGAACGCCCCCTCCCTGCTGCTCGCCCCCGCCCTCCTGCTCGCCGCCGGCGCTGTCGGCCTGGCCGCCACCCCTGCTGCGGCCGACGAGCGCACCTGCCGCGGCACCCTCGGCGCGGTCACCGTCGACGACCTGCGCGTGCCGCAGGGCGCCACCTGCACGCTCAGCGGCACGGTCGTCCAGGGCCAGCTGAGGGTGGAGCGCGACGCCACCCTCAGGGCCTCCCGCATCCGCGTCGTGGGCGACGTGCAGGCCGAGGGCGCGCGCAGCACGACCGTCACCGACTCGCGGGTCGGCGGGAGCATCCAGCTCAAGCAGGGCGGGGCCGCCGCGATCACGCGCGTGACGCTGCCCGGCGACGTGCAGCTCGACCAGAACCGCGGGCGCCTGTCGGCGGCGAGCAACGTCGTGGGCGGCAGCGTCCAGGTCGTGGGCAACACCGGCGGCGTGTCGATCACGGGCAACCGCGTCGACGGCAACCTGCAGTGCAAGGAGAACAGCCCGCGCCCGACCGGCTCGGGCAACGTCGTGCAGGGCAGCAAGGAGGACCAGTGCCGGGCGCTGTGACCTGAGCCCGACGCGCGCCGGGTGCCCCCGCCGGGGCACCCGGCGCCCTAGCGTGCGGCGCGTGACGGGCATCGAGGCGACCGGCGTGCGGCGCAGCTTCGGCGAGGTGCAGGCCGTGCGGGGCGTCGACCTCACGGCGCACCCGGGGCAGGTGACCGGGCTCGTCGGCCCGAACGGCGCCGGCAAGACGACCCTCATGCTCGTGCTGGCGACGCTGCTCGTGCCGGACGCCGGCGAGGTGCGGGTCGCCGGGCACGACCCCGTGACCGAGACCGACGCGGTGCGCGCCCGGATGGGCTGGGCGCCCGACGTCTTCGGCCTGTACGAGGGCCTGACCTGCCGCGAGTACCTGTCCTTCGTCGGCGAGGCCTACCGCATGACGCGTGCCCGGGCGCAGGCCCGCGCGGCCGTGCTGCTCGGCGAGGCGCGGCTCGAGGAGCACGCCGACGCGCCCGTGCACGTGCTCAGCCGCGGGCAGAAGCAGCGCCTCGGCCTCGCGCGGGCCGTCGTGCACGAGCCGGAGGTGCTGCTGCTCGACGAGCCGGCGTCCGGCCTCGACCCGCGCAGCCGGGTCGAGCTGCGCGACCGGCTGCGCGGGCTCGCGCGCGCCGGCACCGCGGTCGTCGTCTCCAGCCACCTGCTCGGCGACCTGGAGGAGCTGGCCGACCGCGTCGTGTTCGTCGACCGCGGCGAGACCGTCGGGCAGCACGACGTCGGCGACCTGCCGCGCGGCGCCGCCGCGCGGCCCTGGCGGCTGCGGGCGCTCGACCCGGACGCGCTCGTCCGCGCGCTCGGCGACGCCGTCACGGGGGTGACGCCGGCGGGCGCCGACGTGCTGCTCGGCTCGGAGGAGGAGGCCGCCGACCTGGTGGCCCGGCTGGTGCGCGACGGCGTGCGGCTCGTGTCGTGCCAGCCGCTCGGCGGCGCGCTCGAGGCGACCTACCTGGAGCTGACCCGGTGA
>CANKBT010000314.1 GCA_947479995.1 Frankiaceae bacterium
ACGCCCGCGTCCGCGGCCGCCTTCTCCACGGCGGCCGTGCCGCCGAGCACGATGAGGTCGGCGAGCGAGATGCGCTTGCCGCTCTTCTCGAAGTCGGCCTTGACCTGCTCGAGGACCGGCAAGACCTCGCGCACGCCCTCGTTGACGGGCCAGTTGATCTGCGGCTCCAGGCGCAGGCGGGCGCCGTTGGCGCCGCCGCGCTTGTCGGTGCCGCGGAACGACGCCGCAGCCGCCCAGGCGGTGCGGACCAGCTGCGGCACCGTCAGGCCGCTGCTGAGCAGGGCCTGCTTGAGCTCGGCGACCTCCGCCTCGCCGACCAGCTCGTGGTCGACCGCCGGGACCGGGTCCTGCCAGAGCAGGACCTCCTCCGGCACGTCCGGGCCGACGTAGCGGCTGCGCGGGCCCATGTCGCGGTGGAGCAGCTTGAACCAGGCGCGGGCGTACTGGTCGGCGAAGTACTCCGGGTCCTGGTGGAAGCGCTCGGAGATGGCGCGGAACTCCGGGTCGGCGATGAGCGCGACGTCGGTCGTCGCCATCATCGTCGGCACCTTCTTGCCGGGCACGTGCGCGTCGTCGGCGAGGTCCTCGTCGGCGACGTCCTTGGCCTTCCACTGCTTGGCGCCGGCGGGGCTCTCGGTCAGCTCCCACTCGTACTTGAACAGCAGGTCGAAGTAGCCGTTGTCCCACTGCGTGGGGTTGGTGGTCCAGGGGCCCTCGAGGCCGCTGGTGACGGTGTCCTCGGCCTTGCCCTTGCCGCCCTGGTTGATCCAGCCGATGCCGCCGCTGTGGACGGGGCAGCCCTCGGGCTCGGGGCCGACGAGCTCGGGGTCGCCCGCGCCGTGCGCCTTGCCGAAGGTGTGGCCGCCGGCGATGAGCGCGACGGTCTCCTCGCTGTTCATGCCCATGCGGCTGAACGTGACCTTGATGTCGTGCGCCGACTGCACCGGGTCGGGGCGGCCCTGCGGGCCCTCGGGGTTGACGTAGATCAGGCCCATGGTGACGGCGGCGAGGTCGCCGTCGTCGAGGTCGAGCGGGGAGTCCTCGTCGGCGTAGCGCTCGTCGCCGAGCCAGGTGTCCTCCGGGCCCCAGAAGACCTCGGTGGGCTGCGGGACGTCCTCGCGGCCGAAGGCGAAGCCGAAGGTCTTCAGGCCCATGTCGTCGTGCGCGACGTTGCCGGCGAGCACGAGCAGGTCGGCCCAGGACAGCGAGCGGCCGTACTTCTGCTTGACCGGCAGCAGCAGGCGCCGGGCCTTGTCGAGGTTGGCGTTGTCCGGCCAGCTGTTCAGCGGGGCGAAGCGCTGCTCGCCCTTGCCGCCGCCGCCGCGGCCGTCCGCGATGCGGTAGGTGCCGGCCGCGTGCCAGGACATGCGGATGAACAGGCCGCCGTAGTGGCCCCAGTCGGCCGGCCACCAGTCCTGCGAGGTGCGCATGACCTCGACGAGGTCGCGCTTGACCGCGTCGACGTCGAGGGTCTGCACGGCCGCCTTGTAGTCGAAGTCGCCCAGCGGGTCGGAGTCCTTGGACGGCTTGTTGAGGACCGACAGGTCGACCTGGTTCGGCCACCAGTCCCGGTTGGTCCGCGGGCGGTTCGTCACCTGCGGCGTCGGGCTCTTGATCGCCGGGTTCTCGCTCTCCGTCGTGCTGGCCGTGGTGGGCGCGGCCTGCGCGTCGGCGGAGCTGTCGTAGGGCTTCGGGCTGTTCGCGCCCTCGGTGTCGCTCGGGCTGGTGGACACGTGGTGCCTCTCTGTCGGGTCGTGCTGCGTACGAGGGTCAGGCGGTGGCGCAGGAGGGGCAGCGGCCCCAGTAGACGACCTCGGCCTCGTCGATCGCGAAGCCGGCGTCGTGCGACGCGGTCAGGCAGGGGGCGTCGCCGACGGCGCAGTCGACGTCGGCCACGGCGCCGCAGGAGCGGCAGACGACGTGGTGGTGGTTGTCGCCGACGCGCGCCTCGTACCGGGCGACCGAGCCGGCCGGCTGGATGCGGCGCACCAGGCCGGCGTCGGTGAGCGCGCGCAGCACGTCGTAGACGGCCTGGTGCGAGACGGTGCCCAGGCGCGCGCGGGTGGCGGCGAGCAGCGTCTCGGTGTCGGCGTGCGGGTGCTCCTGCACGGCGCTCAGCACCGCCCGGCGGGGGGCCGTCACGCGCAGGGAGGCCGAGCGCAGCAGGCGCTCGACGTCCGGTGCGGGGTGCATGGCCTGATCCAACCGCGGATCGCAGTCTTGAGCAAGTCCAGACTGGCGCGGTCTGTCAGAGCCAGGTGCGGCCGCGCACTAGCTGCTGGTCATGTCGACGAAGCGCGAGTAGTGGCCCTGGAAGGCGACCGTGATGGTGTCGGTCGGGCCGTTGCGGTGCTTGGCGACGATGAAGTCGGCCTCGCCGGCGCGCGGGCTCTCCTTCTCGTAGTAGTCCTCGCGGTGCAGCAGGACGACCATGTCCGCGTCCTGCTCGATCGACCCCGACTCGCGCAGGTCGGACAGCTGCGGGCGCTTGTCGGTGCGCTGCTCCGGGCCGCGGTTGAGCTGGCTCATGGCGATCACCGGCACCTCGAGCTCCTTGGCGAGGAGCTTGAGGTTGCGGGACAGCTCGCTGACCTCCTGCTGGCGGCTCTCGGCCTTCTTGTTGCCGCTCATCAGCTGCAGGTAGTCGATGACGACGAGCTTGAGGTCGTGGCGCTGCTTGAGGCGCCGGGCCTTGGCGCGGATCTCCATCATCGACAGGTTCGGGCTGTCGTCGATGAACAGCGGCGCGTCGGCCACCTCGCCCATCCGCCGGGCCAGCCGCGCCCAGTCGTCGTCGCTCATCGTGCCGGTGCGCATGTTGTGCAGGCCGATGCGGGCCTCGGCCGACAGCAGGCGCATGGTGATCTCGGTCTTGCTCATCTCCAGCGAGAAGATCGCGCTGGTCATGCCGTGCTTCACCGAGCACGAGCGGGCGACGTCGAGGCCCAGGGTGCTCTTCCCGAGCCCCGGCCGGCCGGCGATGACGACGAGCTGGCCCGGGTGCAGGCCGTTGGTGAGGTTGTCGAGGTCGGCGAAGCCGGTGGGGACGCCGGTCATCGTGCCGGCGCGGCTGCTGATGGCCTCCATCTCGTCCATCGCCGGCTGCATGACGTCGCCGAGGACGACGTAGTCCTCGCTGGTGCGGCGCTCGGTGACGTCGTAGATGGCCTGCTGCGCCCGGTCGACGAGGTCGTCGACCTCGCCGCCGTCGCTGGCGTAGCCGAGCTGCACGATGCGGGTGCCGGCCTCGACCAGGCGGCGCAGGATCGCGCGCTCGGCGACGATGCGCGCGTAGTAGCCGGCGTTGGCGGCGGTCGGGACGCTCGACAGCAGCGTGTGCAGGTACGGCGCCCCGCCGATGCGGCCGATGTCGCCGGTGCGGGTCAGCTCGCCGGACACGGTGATCGCGTCGGCCGGCTCGCCCCGGCCGTAGAGGTCGAGGATGACGTCGAAGATCGTCTGGTGCGCCGGGCGGTAGAAGTCGCCGGACTTGACGACCTCGACGACGTCGGCGATCGCGTCCTTGTCGAGCAGCATGCCGCCGAGCACGGACTGCTCGGCCGCGACGTCCTGGGGCGGGGTGCGCTCGAACTCCGCGCTCGACTGCCGCGGCAGCTCCACCACCCGTTCGGTCACGCGCTCCTCCTCCTGCTCGTGCCCGGTCCGCCGGCTCGCCGGGCCGCCTCGCGCGACGCCCCGGCGGACGTTCCTACCTGCTCGCGACCGCCGTGCGGGGCGCTCCCGGCCACCTCGTCGGCCACCCCTGTGGACGCGTCTGGGGACAGGGTGGGGACCAGGCGGCCTGTCGCTGTGGACCGCCGTGCACAGGGCTGGGGACGGACCGCGGTCGCCCTCCGCACCCG
>CANKBT010000315.1 GCA_947479995.1 Frankiaceae bacterium
CCCGTCCGACGGACCTGCCGGCGGCGACGGCGGCGGCCCTGCGCGCCGCCTGCGGCGGCCTGGCCTACGGCCACGTCGTCGGCGGCACCGCGGCGGTCAGCGAGGCGGTCCGCGCCGCCGCCGTCGCGGCCGGCACCTGCCCCGCCTAGCCCGTACGTCCCCCGCGGCCCGGTCCCTCCTCGCGAGGGGCCGGGCCGCGGTGCGCCCGGGCCCGCGCGCGCGGGCATGACGCCGTTCGGCCCAGTGTGACTAGAGGCAAGATGGTCCCGTCGGGCCATTCCGGACACACGGGGCATCCCGCAGGCTGGGCAGGCCGGAGGCCGCCTCCGCGCACGCTGCGAGAGGACCCGACATGACCGCGCGCGCCCACGAGGCCGAAGCCCTGCTCACCCCGGCCGAGGTCGCCGCGATGTTCCGCGTCGACCCCAAGACCGTGACCCGCTGGGCCAAGGCCGGCAAGCTCACGTCGATCCGCACCCTCGGCGGCCACCGCCGCTACCGCGAGGTCGAGGTCAAGGCGCTGCTGGCGGGCATCCCGCAGCCGCGCAGCCAGGCCTAGCCGCGCACCCGGGCCCGCAGGGCCCGCCCCGCACGAACGGCGCCGTCCTCCTGGTCTCGGGGGACGGCGCCGTCGCGCGTCCCGCGTGCGGGACGCCCCGCCGACGGCCCCCCCGCCGGGAGGAGGACCGGTGGTCGACTACCGCCACCCGCGCCGCAGCGCCGCGCCCGCGCGCCCGCCGGCCGCGCCCGCCGCCGGCCCCGCCGTGCCGCTGGCGCGGGGCGGCATCTCCTACGACCACCCGCGCCGCCGCAGCGTCCTGGCCGGCCCGGGCTACCGCCTGCGCCGCCTGCCGGACGGCACGCCGCAGCGCTTCGACCCCGAGCGCACCATCGAGGTCACCGCCAACGTCGACCGGCCGGCCGCTGGGCCCTGCAGGACGTCGAGCAGGCCTTCTGGCACCTCGCCGAGGCCACCGGCCTGACGTTCCGCTTCGTCGGCCTCAACGCCCTCATCCCGCAGCAGCAGCTGCACGAGGTCGTCGACCCCGCGCGCCCGAGCATCCACGTCTGCTGGGCCAAGCCCGGGCCGGTCGCCGGCGGGTCGGACCTGCTGCCGCCCGAGGAGCCGCTGTCGGGCGACCGGCTGCGCCTGGCCGTCGGCGTCGCGTGCGCCCGCGCCGGCGAGGTGCCGACCGCCGGCGGGACGGCGCTCGCCCTCGTCCGCAGCACCGTCGTCATCGACTCGACCGTCCGCGAGCTCTACTCGCCCGGCTTCTCGACCGGCGGCAGCCGCGGCACGACGCTGCTGCACGAGCTGGCGCACGCCGTCGGCCTGGACCACGTCGAGGACCCGGCGCAGATCATGCACCCGGTCGAGGCCGGCCAGCCGGCGGAGTACGCCCCCGGCGACCTCGCCGGCCTGCGCCGCGTCGGCGCCGCGGCCGGCCCGCTGCCGCTGCTGCCCCGGCGCTGAGCCCCCGGCCCGTTCTGCTCGCTCCTGCGCGGGGACACGACGGCTAGCCTTCGCCCGTACCGGCCCTCGGGTCGACCCACCGCGCTCCAGGGAGACCCGTGCTCAAGACCTTCGGCTGGGCCATCGGCCTGACGGTGATCGCCGTCGTCGTCGCCCTCGTCTTCGGCGGCCCCGAGACGGCCCTGATCGTGCTGCTGCTCGGCGTGCTCGAGATCTCGCTGTCGTTCGACAACGCGGTCGTCAACGCCAAGGTGCTCAACCGCATGCACCCCGTCTGGCAGAAGCTGTTCCTCACCGTCGGCATCATCATCGCGGTCTTCGGCATGCGCCTGGTGCTGCCGGTCCTCATCGTGTCGATCACCGCGTCGCTCGGCATCGGGGAGGTCATCGACCTCGCGCTCAACGACGCCGACGCCTACGGCCGCGAGCTGGAGCAGTCCGAGGCGCTCATCTACGCCTTCGGCGGCACCTTCCTGCTCATGATCTTCCTCGACTTCATGTTCGACCGCGACCGCGACGTGCTCTGGATCCGGCCGGTCGAGCGCGTGCTGCAGAAGGTCGCCAAGGTCGAGGGCCTGTCGGTGCTCGTCGCCCTCGGCGGCATCGTGCTCATGTCGCAGATCACCCCGGAGGAGGAGAGCAACGGCGTCTTCCTCGCCGGCATCCTCGGCCTGGTCGTCTACCTGGCCGTCAACGGCCTCGACGGGATCTTCGAGGAGTCGATGGAGCACCGCGAGGAGTCCGGCCAGCTCGACGCCGCCCCGAAGACGGGGAGGATGACGATGGCGGTCTTCAAGGGCGGGGTGTTCGCCTTCCTCTACCTCGAGGTCCTCGACGCGTCGTTCTCGTTCGACGGCGTCATCGGCGCCTTCGCCATCAGCAACGAGATCCTCGTCATCGCGCTCGGCCTCGGCATCGGCGCCTTCTGGATCCGCTCGCTGACCATCTACCTGGTGCGCGCCGGCACCCTGTCGGAGTACGTCTTCCTCGAGCACGGCGCCCACTGGGCCATCGGCGTGCTCGCCGGGATCATGCTGCTGTCGGTTTCGCCCGACAACCACATCCCCGAGGTCGTCACCGGCCTGACCGGCGTGGCGTTCATCCTCGCGGCGTACGTCTCCTCGCTGAGGGTGCGCGGCGACCGGACGGTCGACGTCGAGGACACGACCGACGTGGTCGGCCACACCCAGCGCTGACCCCGGCCCTCGGCGGGTCACGCGGGGCTGACGCCCGCGGGAGCACGCTGGGGCCCTGACTCCGGAGGCGCCCGTGCTCGACCACCAGATCGTCGGCAACGCGATGCAGATGATCGTCTGCACGCTCCAGCCCGGCCAGGTGCTGTTCTGCGAGGCCGGCAAGTTCCTGTTCCGCTCGGGCGACGTCGTCATGGAGACCCGGCTGAGCCAACCCGCCTCCGAGGCGCGGGGCGGCGGGGCCCCGGGCGGCGTGGGCGGGCTGCTGCGGGGCGCGCTCGAGGCGGGCAAGCGGATGGCCGCGGGCGAGTCGTTCGCCTTCCAGCACTTCACCACCCGGGGCGGCGACGGCCTGGTGGCGCTCGCCGGCGTGCTGCCCGGCGAGATGCGCGCGATCGAGGTGCGCCCCGGGGAGACGTGGATGGCCGAGAAGGACGCCTTCATCGGCGCCGAGGGCACCGTGCGCTTCGACATCGCGTTCAGCGGTGCCCGCGCCGGCTTCTCCGGCGGCGAGGGCTTCGTGCTGGAGAAGTTCACCTCCGAGCGCGGCGGCACGCTGTTCCTCGGCGGGGCCGGCAACTTCATCGACATCAACCCCGCCGAGTACGGCGGCAAGCTCTACGTCGACACCGGCTGCCTCGTCGCGTTCGAGGGCGACAAGATCCGCTACGGCGTCGAGCGCGTCGGCGGCCTCGACCGCGCCGGGGTCATGAACGCCGTCTTCGGCGGCGAGGGCCTCTCGCAGGCGACGCTGGAGGGCGACGGCCGGGTCATCCTGCAGTCGATGACCATCGACGCGCTCGCCAAGGCGCTGCAGAAGAACACCGGCGCGGGCGACCGCAAGACCGGCGCCGGCATGGGCGGCATCTTCGGCGGCAGCGCCGACTGACGGCGGCCGCGCGCGGGCCGCGGGCGCCTACTTGCGCAGGATGCCGCTGCGGCTGAGGAGCACGAGGGCGAGCAGGACGAGCACGGCGATGACGAGGAGCCTCATGATCGCGTCCTACCCCCGGGGGAGGCCCGCACCCGGCGGCGGTCAGGCGAGGGCGTCGGCGCGGGCGGCGAGCCAGTGCAACAGCTCCTCGCCGGCCCGGGCGCCGCTGCGCGCGGTGACGTGCGCGCCCTGCCAGCCGAGGTCGTGCAGCTCGCCGTGCGCGGGGCGCACCGCGCCGCCGGACGCCGCC
>CANKBT010000316.1 GCA_947479995.1 Frankiaceae bacterium
ACCGGGCGGCGGGTCGGGCAGCACCTCGGCGAGCGGCCCGGCGACCAGGCCGACCTGCCAGTCGCGGGCACCGGCGCGGCGCAGCCGCTCGGCGACCGCGTCGGGCTCGGCGACCGCGGGCGGCGTCCAGGCCAGGCGGCGTACCGCCTCGGGCTGCACGAGGTTCTCGGCGGGCAGGCCGTGCTCCTCGGCGAGTCGGGTGACGACGGCGCGCACGCGGGCGAGGCGCCGGGCGGCGACCGGGTCGCGCTCGGCCCAGCGGTTGGCGGGCGGCGGCGCGTCGCCGTGCGGGGCGGGCTGGGGGAGCGCGCTGTCCGGCAGCGCCGCCGCGGCCTGGAGCGCACCGAACCACGTGTCGACATGGCGACGGGTGGAGCGGCCGCCGAACACGGGCAGCGCCAGCAGGTCCTCGGGCGTCTGCGGTGCGGTCGCGACGGCGTTGACGATCGCGGCGTCGGGCAGGATCCGGCCGGGCGCGGTGTCGCGGCGGCGCGCCATCTGGTCGCGCACCTCCCACAGCGCGCGGACCGCGGCGAGCTGCCGGCGGGTGCGCAGCCGGTGCATGCCGGAGGTGCGGCGCCACGGGTCGACGCGCGGCGGCGGCGGCGGCGCGAGCCGGACCGCCTCGAACTCCTCGAGCGCCCAGTCGAGCTTGCCCTGCGCGCGCAGCACGGCCTCGATCTCGTCGCGCAGCTCGACGAGCACCTCGACGTCGAGCGCGGCGTACGCCAGCCAGTCCTGGGGGAGCGGGCGGGTCGACCAGTCGGCGGCCGAGTGCCCCTTCTCCAGGCGGATGCCGAGGACGTTCTCGACCATCGCGCCGAGGCCCACGCGCTCGAAGCCGGCGAGCCGGCCGCCGAGCTCGGTGTCGAAGACGCGCGAGGGCACCATGCCGACCTCGGCCAGGCACGCGAGGTCCTGGCTGGCGGCGTGCAGCACCCACTCGACGCCGTCGAGCGCCTCGGACAGCGGCGACAGGTCGGGGCAGGCGATCGGGTCGACGAGCGCGGTGCCGGCGCCGCGGCGCCGCAGCTGCACGAGGTAGGCGCGCTGGCTGTAGCGGTAGCCGGACGCGCGCTCGGCGTCGACGGCCACCGGGCCGGTGCCCGCGGCGAAGCGGGCGACGACCTCGTCGAGGGCCGCGCCGGTCTCGACGACCGGCGGCACGCCGTCGCGGGGGACGAGGAGCAGCTCGGGCTCGACCGCGGGCACGCCGCCGTCGTCCTGCGAGCCGGGACCGCCCCCCTCCTGACCCGGCAGGGTCGTCGTCATGGCCGGGGAGCCTACGGCCGCGACCCCCGTGGGGGCGTCGGGCGCGCCGGGGCTAGCGGATCACCCCGGCGCGCATGGCGAGCGCGACCATCTCGGCGCGGTCGCCGGTGCCGAGCTTGCGGGCGATCCGGGCGAGGTGGCTCTTGACGGTGAGGGCGGACAGGCCGAGCTCCTCGCCGATCTGCTTGTTGCTCTGGCCGTCGGCCACGAGACGCAGGACCTCGATCTCGCGCCCGGACAGCTCGCTGACGCCGCTGTCGACCGGGCCGCCGCGCAGGCCGGCGGCCAGCAGGGAGGCGACCGACGGGTCGGCGTAGACGCCGCCGTCGAGCACGCGGCGGACGCCGTCGCTCACCACGAGCGGGCTGGCGGACTTGAGCAGGTAGCCCTGGGCGCCGGCGACGAAGGCCGCGCGCACGCTGTACGGGTCGTCGGCGGCGGACAGCACGACGAGGCGCTGCCAGCCCGCGCTGCGCAGGTCGGCGAGCAGGTCGAGGCCGGAGCCGTCGGGCAGGCCGAGGTCGAGCACGCACAGCTCGCGGGGGCCGGAGACGTTGGCACGGGCGCGGGCCTCGCCGATGGTGGCGGCCTCGACGACCTCGCGGGCGCCCATGGCGCGCAGGCGGCTGACCATCGACTCGCGGACGAGGGGGTGGTCGTCGACGACCATGGCGGTGAAGCCCGACCCCTCCGGGGCCGGCGTGCCGGCCTGGGCCGGGATGGTGCCGACGGGGCTCTCGAGACCGGCTGTCACCGTGTCCTCCACTGTCCTGTGCGAGCGTTCTGGTCGCCCGGTCCGCCCCGTTGGCGGTCCGTGACGACACCTGCTTCGGCGCGGCGCCGGCGTTCCTGTAGCCCGACCGCGCGTCGACGTGGCCCCGTCGGGCGCGGCGCGCCCGGCTGGACGCGCTGCTCCATACGGGGGAAAGTCGCTGCGCCCGTTCAGTGTGCGTGATCCCATGCCGAATGAGAAGCACCCGCTCCACCCGCACCTGAGGAGATCCACCGTGCCCCTGGCCGGCCGACGCGCGGCACTGCCCGCGGGCCTCGTCGGGCTGGTGCTGCTCGCACCGGCCCTGGCCACCGGGCCCGGCGCCGCCCCCGCGGCGCCCGCGCTGCAGGCCGTCGTGTCCTACGACGGCGCGCTGCCGCCCGTCGACGGCGTCCGGGTGCGCAGCCGCATGCCCGCCGTGGGCGGCGCGCTCGTCACCGGCGACGCCGGAGCGCTGCGCCGCCTGGCCTCGTCGCCGGGCGTCCGGTCGGTCGTGCCGGACGCCGCCGTCCGCGTGACCAGCGGCCCGCTGCCGACCGACCGGTGGGGCGTGCCGGGCTGGGCGAGCCTGGAGGCCCCGGCCGAGCTCGGCGCCGGCGCCGGCGTGCGGGTGGCGGTCGTCGACACCGGCGTCTCGGACACCGAGGCGCTCGACCGCGCCTCCGGGCGGCTGGTCGACGCCGTCGACACCCGCGGCGTCCGCGAGGGCGGGCAGCCGGTGCTCGGCGGGGCCGAGGGGCCGCTCGTCGACGAGCACGGCCACGGCACCTTCCAGGCGAGCCTCATCGCGGGCGACACGGTCGCCGGCTCGCGCGGCTACCCGGTCGGCGTCGCCTCCGGCGCGACCGTCCTCGTCGTGCGCGTCGCCGAGGCCGACGGCGCGACCTCGCTGTCGCAGGTCGTCGCCGGCCTCGACTGGGTGGCGGCGCACCCCGAGCAGGTCGACGTGCTGAGCCTCGCGCTCGCCGTCGACGCCCCGGACGGCACGCCCGTGCCCGATCCGCTCACCGTCGCCGTCGAGCGCGTGCGGGAGGCCGGCGTCGTGGCCGTCGTGTCGGCGGGCAACGACCCCGACCGCGTCGGCGACCCGGGCTACACGCCGGGCGCGCTCACGGTCGGCGCGGCCGACCCGCGCACCGGCGAGGTGGCGGCCCGCTCGGGCTCCGGCGCCGTCGCCGGCCAGGTCAAGCCCGACCTCGTCGCCGCCGGCGCGTCGGTCTTCGGCGTGCTGCCCCCCGAGTCGGCGCTGGCCCGCGCCAACCCGCGGGCCCACCTCACCGGCCACGTCTACCGCGGCAGCGGCACGAGCCAGGCCACCGCCGTCGTCAGCGGCGCCGCGGCCGTGCTGCTCGCGCAGTCGCCCGGGCTCGACCCCGACGACGTCAAGGCCACCCTGCGGGCCGGGGCGGTCGACCTGCCCGGCGAGCGCGACGGCGCCGGGCTGCTCACCTCGCTGACCGCGGTGACCGAGGGCGCCAGCCCGTTCGGCGACGCAGCGCCGCCGGCCGGGGGCAGCGGCGACGCCTGGTCGGCCGACAGCTGGTCGGCCGCCGCGAACGCGTGGTCCGCCAACTCGTGGTCGGCGAACTCGTGGTCGGCGAACAGCTGGTCCGCCAACTCGTGGTCCGCCAACTCGTGGTCCGCGAACTCGTGGTCCGCGAACAGCTGGTCGGCGAACTCCTGGTCGGCGAACTCCTGGTCGGCGAACAGCTGGTCGACCGACGCCTGGGGCGAGGAGGCGCCGTGACCGCCACCTGGCTCGCGCCGGTGCGCCTGCGCCGCAGCGCCCCCGAGCTGGCCGTCGT
>CANKBT010000317.1 GCA_947479995.1 Frankiaceae bacterium
AGCGTGAGCCGGCAGGTCGCGACGCTGGAGCGCGACGGCCTGGTGCGCCGCGAGCGCGACCCGCACGACCAGCGCGCCTCGCTGCTGCACCTGTCCCCCGCCGGCGAGGCGCTGCTGCAGCGGGTGCGCGCCACCCGTGCGGCGCTGCTGCGCGAGGACCTCGCCGGGTGGTCGCCCGACGACCTCAGCGCCTTCGCCGCCGCCCTCGAGCGCTTCGCCGCCGACACCGCCCACCGCCCCGCCGGGTCCGCCCCCGCCGTCCCCGCCGCCCTCCTGGAGACCCGATGACCACCGCCGCTCCCCCGTCCGAGGGGCAGCTGACCCACCGCCAGGTGATGGTCGTGCTGTCCGGGCTGCTGCTCGGCATGTTCCTGGCCGCGCTCGACCAGAACATCGTCGCGACCGCCCTGCGCACCATCGGCGACGACCTCAAGGGCCAGAGCGCGCAGGCCTGGGTGACGACGGCCTACCTCGTCACCTCGACCGTGAGCACCCCGCTCTACGGCAAGCTCTCCGACCTGTACGGCCGCAAGCCGTTCTACCTGTTCGCGATCGCGATCTTCGTGCTCGGCTCGGTGCTGTGCGGCACGGCCGACTCGATCTACCAGCTCGCCGGCTACCGCGCCGTGCAGGGCCTGGGCGCCGGCGGCCTCATGTCGCTCGCCTTCGCGATCGTCGGCGACGTCGTGCCGCCCCGCGACCGCGGCCGCTACACCGCGTACTTCATGTCGGTCTTCGCCTCGGCCAGCGTGCTCGGCCCCGTGCTCGGCGGCTTCTTCGCCGGCCAGGAGTCGCTGCTCGGCATCCACGGCTGGCGCTGGATCTTCTACGTCAACGTGCCCGTCGGCGCCCTGGCCCTCGTCGTCGTCTACCGCGTGCTCGACCTGCCGCGGCGCGCGGGCGCCGGGCGCATCGACTACGTCGGCGCCGCGCTGCTCACCTCGGCCGTCGTGCCGCTGCTGCTCGTCGCCGAGCAGGGCCGCGAGTGGGGCTGGGGCTCCCCGCTGTCGCTCGGCATGATCGCGCTCAGCCTCGGCTCGCTCGCGGCCTTCGTGCCGTGGGAGCGGCGGCTCGGCGAGGACGCCATCCTGCCGCTGCGGATCTTCTCGAGCAGCGCCTTCTCGGTCGGCAGCGCGGTGAGCTTCCTCGTCGGCGCCGGCATGTTCGGCGGCCTGGCCGCGCTGCCGCTCTACCTGCAGGTGGTGCGCGGCGAGAGCCCGACGCGGGCGGGCCTGCTGCTCACGCCGCTCATGCTCGGCATCATCGCGACCGGCATCGTGTCCGGCCGCTTCATGAAGCGCACCGGCCGCTACAAGCCGCTGCCCATCGCCGGCACCGCGCTGCTCGTCGTGGCGATGCTGCTCATGTCGACGCTCGACGTCGAGACGCCGCTGTGGCACGCCTCGGCCGCGATGGTGGTCATGGGCGCCGGACTCGGCCTGTCGATGCAGACGCTCACCATCGCCGTGCAGAACGCGCTGCCCGCCCGCGACATGGGCGTCGCGACCTCGTCGGTGACCTTCTTCCGGTCGATGGGCGGTGCCTTCGGCGCGGCGGTGTTCCTCGCGATCCTGTTCGGCACGCTGGCCGGGCACATCCAGGACCGGCTCGTCGCGCTCGGCGCCACGCCCGAGCAGCTCGCGCAGTTCGGGTCGGCCAGCGCCCTCGACGACACCACCGTCATCGCGACGCTGCCCGGGCCGGTGCGCGGCGCGGTGCTCGGCGGCTTCGCCGACTCGATGCAGCTGGTCTTCCTCATCGCCGCCGTCGTGCTGGTGCCGGCCTTCCTGCTGGCGACGCGGATGAAGGAGATCCCGCTGCGCACCCAGGGCGGCCTGGCCGCCGCGGCCGCCGACGCCAAGGCCGAGGACCAGGCGAGCGCCAGCCGCACCGAGACCGCCGTCCTGTAGGGGGCCGCCGCCCGGCGCTCAGACCAGGAGCTGCTGGGCGGCGAGCTCGCGGTAGAGCGGGCTGCTGCCGACCAGCGCGTCGTGCGTGCCGACGGCGACGACCCGGCCCTGCTCGAGCACCACGATCTGGTCGGCGTCGACGACCGTCGACAGCCGGTGCGCGACCACGAGCAGCGTGCGGTCGCGGGCGACGGCGTCGACGGCCAGGCGCAGGGCCGCCTCGTTGCGGGCGTCGAGCGCGGACGTCGGCTCGTCGAGCAGCAGCAGCGGCGGCGCGGCCAGCAGCGCCCTGGCGATGGCCAGCCGCTGGCGCTCCCCGCCGCTGAGCAGCACGCCGCCGTCGCCGACCTCGGTGTCGAGGCCGAGCGGTGCGCGGTCGACGAGGTCGCGCAGGTTGACCGCGTCGACGACGTCGTCGAGCTGCGCGGGCGTCGCGCCGGGCGCGGCGAGCAGCAGGTTCTCCCGCAGGGAGCCGGCGAGCGCGGGCGCGTCCTGCTCGACGTAGCCGAGCCGGGCGCGCAGGTCGGCGCGCGGCAGGTCGCGCACGTCGACGCCGTCGAGGCGGACGGTGCCGGCGGTCGGGTCGTAGAAGCGCTCGACGAGCGCCAGCAGCGTCGACTTGCCGGCGCCGGACGGGCCGACCAGCGCGGTGCGGGTGCCCCGCGGCACGGCGAAGCTCACGCCCTGCAGCACCGGCCGGTCGTCGGCGTAGCCGAAGTCGACGCCCTCGAAGGCCAGCAGCGGCGCCCCGGGCACCGCGGGCGCGGGACGGCCGGGCGCGTCGGCCTCCACCGGCACGGCGAGCAGCTCCTCGACGCGCTCGACGGCGCCGAGGCCGGACTGCAGCGTCGACCAGGCCGACAGCGCCTGCCCGAGCGGCAGCACCAGCAGGAACAGGTAGAGCACGAAGGCGATGAGGTCCTCGACGGCGAGGGCGCCGGACGAGACGCGCGCCCCGCCGACCCCGAGCACGAGCAGGATCGAGCCCTGCACGGCGATCGAGCCGGCCGGCGCGACGAGCGCCTGCAGCCGCGCGGTCGCCAGGCCGGCGTCGTACGCCGCCGTCGCGCTGCGCTGCACCTGCGCGCCCTCGCGCGCCTCCGCGCCGCTCGCGCGGATGGTGCGCACCGCGGACAGCGCGCGCTCGACCGCGGCGGTCATGTCGCCGACGCGGGCCTGCGCGACGTTGCTCAGGCCGCGCACGCGGCTGGTCACCGAGAGCACGACGGCGGTGCCCGCCCCGACCGACGCCAGCGTGACGACCAGCAGCACCAGGTCGATGAGCGCCATGCCGACCACCGCGCCGACGAGGATGACGACGCTGCTCACCGCCTCGACGAGGCCGCTCGTGACGACGGCGCGCAGCAGCGTGGTGTCGGCGCCGACGCGGCTGAGCAGGTCGCCGGTGCGGCGCCGGTCGTGCTCGGCGACTGGCAGGCGCAGCAGGTGCCGCGTGAGGCGCACGCGGGTGTCGAGCACGACGCGCTCGGCGGTGCGCTGCAGCAGGTAGCGCTCCAGCCCGCCGAGCACCGCCGCGCCGAGCAGCACGACCAGCAGCAGCACGGCGGTGCCGGCGACCGCCCGGCCGGCGCTGCCCTCGGCGAGCAGCCGGCGCACGAGGAGCGGCTGCAGCAGCGCGGCCGCGGAGCCGACGAGCGCCAGCCCGGCGACGACGGCCAGCGTGCCGCGCGACCCGCGCAGGTAGGGCGCCAGCACGCGCAGGCCGGACGCGGGGCTGCTCACCCCGACAGTCTCCGGCAGGCCGGGCCGCACCGCGCGCCCGCACGGCTCGCCGGCGGCGGCGCCCCGGCGCTGCTAGCCTCGACCCCGAGCGCGGTCGACGGAGGCCGCGCCGCTCCGCGCACAGCCCCCGCCCGGTCGACGCGACCGCGGGACGGCCGCCGGAGCCGCACTCCCCGCCGCGACCCGGTCGCGGC
>CANKBT010000318.1 GCA_947479995.1 Frankiaceae bacterium
CGCCTTCGGCGCCTTGCCGGCGGCGCCCGCCGCGGCGCCCGCGGCGCCGGCGGCGCGCGCCGGCGCCCGCTTCGCGCCGGCGACCGCCTCCTTGAAGCCCGCGCCCGCGCGGAACTTCGGCAGCGAGGTCTCCTTGACCTTGACCAGGGCGCCGGTCGCGGGATTGCGCGCCGTGCGCGCCGCGCGCTCGACCTTCTCGAAGACGCCGAAGCCGGTGAGGGCGACCCGCTCCCCCGCGGCGACGGCGCGCGTCACCGTCTCCAGCACGGCCTCGACCGCTGCGGTCGCCGTGCGCCTGTCGCCGCCGACCCGCTCGGTCACGGCCTCGATGAGCTCGGACTTGTTCACGTCGGTGCCTCCCGCGTCGAGGCGCCCTGCCTCGCCGCGTCCGACGGTAGGGGTGATCTTGCGCCGAGCGCGGCACCCGGCGTGTCGCGCGTCACGCGTGTCGCGCTAGTCGCCCGGCGCGACCCGGCCCGCGTCGAGGTCGGCGAGCAGCGCGTCGAGGCGCTGCGCGGCCCGTGCGACGTCGTGCTTGCTGGCGTCGCTGAGGGCCAGCAGGCGCCGGGTCACCCGCTGCCTGTCCTCCGGCGGCAGGTCCGCGGTGCGGACGCGGCGGTGCGCCTCGAGCAGCCGGTCGGCGAGGGCCTGCGCCGCGGCGAGCTCCGGGTCGGCGTCCGGCCCGGTCACCGGGTGGTGGGCAGGAACGCCGGCCGGCGCTGCTCGTACGCCGCGATGTCGGGCTCGTGGCGCAGCGTGAGGCCGATGTCGTCCAGGCCCTCCATGAGGCGCCAGCGCGTGAAGTCGTCGAGGGCGAACGGCGCGACGACGTCGCCGGAGCGCACCTCGCGCGCCTCGAGGTCGACGGTGACGGGCGTCGAGGCGTCGGCCTCGACGGCGGCCATGAGCCGCTCCACGACGTCCTCGGGGAGCTGCACCGGCAGCAGCCCGCCCTTGAGCGCGTTGCTGCGGAAGATGTCGGCGAAGCGCGGGCTGATGACCGCGCGGAAGCCGTGGTCCTGCAGCGCCCAGACGGCGTGCTCGCGCGAGGAGCCGGTGCCGAAGTCCTTGCCGGCCAGCAGCACGGTCGCCCCGGGGTGGCGGTGCAGCACGAAGTCGGGGTCCTCGCGCCACTGGCTGAACAGCCCGGCGCCGAAGCCGGTGCGCTCGACCCGCTTGAGCCAGTCGCTCGGGATGATCTGGTCGGTGTCGACGTCGCTGCGGCGCAGCGGCACCGCCGTGCCGGTGTGGGTGGTGAACGCGTCCACGGTCAGGCCTCCTGCAGCGTGCGGGCGTCGGACAGGTCGGCCGGGGCGGCCAGGTGGCCGGCCACGGCGGTGGCGGCGGCGACCTCGGGCGAGACGAGGTGCGTGCGGCCCCCGCGGCCCTGGCGCCCCTCGAAGTTGCGGTTGCTCGTGCTGGCGCTGCGCTCGCCGGGCGCGAGCGTGTCGGGGTTCATGCCGAGGCACATCGAGCAGCCGGCGTTGCGCCACTCGAAGCCGGCATCGGTGAAGACCTCGTGCAGGCCCTCCTGCTCGGCCTGCAGCTTCACGAGCATCGAGCCCGGCACGACCATGGCCCGCACGCCGTCGGCGACCCGGCGGCCGCGCACGACGTCGGCGGCGGCGCGCAGGTCCTCCATGCGGCCGTTGGTGCACGAGCCGAGGAAGACCGTGTCGACGGCGACCTCGCGCATCGGGGTGCCGGCGGTCAGGCCCATGTAGGCCAGCGCGCGCTCGGCGGCCTCGCGCTCCGTGCCGGCCGGCAGCGCCTGCGGGTCGGGCACGGCCTCGCCGAGGGCGACGCCCTGGCCGGGGTTGGTGCCCCAGGTGACGAACGGCGTGACGGCCGAGGCGTCGAGCACGACCTCGCGGTCGAACACCGCGTCGTCGTCGGTGCGCAGGGAGTCCCAGTGCGCGACGGCGGCGTCCCACTCCTCGCCCTGCGGCGCGTGCGGCCGGCCCTGCAGGTAGGCGTACGTCGTCTCGTCCGGCGCGATCATGCCGGCGCGCGCGCCCCACTCGATGCTCATGTTGCACACGGTCATGCGCGCCTCCATCGACAGCGCGCGCACGGCCTCGCCGCGGTACTCGACGACGTGGCCCTGCCCGCCGCCGGTGCCGACCTGCGCGATGAGCGCGAGCACGAGGTCCTTGGCGGACACGCCGGGCTGGAGCGCGCCCTCGACGGTGACGGCCATGGTGCGCGGGCGCACGAGCGGCAGCGTCTGGGTGGCGAGCACGTGCTCGACCTCGCTGGTGCCGATGCCGAACGCCAGCGCGCCGAAGGCACCGTGGGTGCTGGTGTGGCTGTCGCCGCAGACGATGGTCGCGCCCGGCTGGGTGACGCCGAGCTGCGGGCCGATGACGTGCACGATGCCCTGGCCGGCGTCGCCCATGGGCAGCAGCCGGACGCCGAACTCCTCGCAGTTGCGGCGCAGCGTCTCGACCTGCGTGCGGCTCACCGGGTCGCTGATGACGAGCGCGTCGGTCGGCACGTTGTGGTCCTCGGTCGCCAGCGTGAGGTCGGGGCGGCGCACCGCGCGGCCGGCGAGGCGGAGCCCGTCGAAGGCCTGCGGGCTGGTCACCTCGTGCACGAGGTGCAGGTCGATGTAGAGCAGGTCCGGCTCGCCCTCGGCGCGGCGCACGACGTGCGCGTCCCAGACCTTCTCCGCCAGCGTGCGTCCCATCGCGGGGCTCCGTCCCTTGCATCTCACTTGCTGGGATGCGAGTGTCATCCCGTGGAACAGACTAGCGGAGTCGGCGTGCTCGACAAGGCCGTCCTCGTGCTCGGCGCCGTGCAGGAGGGCGCCGACACCCTCTCGGCCCTCACCGAGCGCACGGGGCTGTCGCGCGCGACCACCCACCGGCTGGCCGTCGCTCTCGAGGTGCACCGCCTGCTGGCCCGCGACGCGGGCGGGCGCTGGCTCGTCGGGCCGCGCGTGGGCGAGCTCGCCGGCGGCGGGGGCGACGCCCTCGTCGAGCGGGCCGGGCCGGTGCTCGCGCGGCTGCGCGACGAGACCGGCGAGAGCGCGCAGCTCTACCGCCGGCGCGGCGACGGCCGGGTCTGCGTCGCGGCGTCCGAGCGCGGCTCGGGCCTGCGCGACACCGTGCCGGTCGGCGCGCTGCTGCCCATGACCGCGGGCTCGGCGGCCCAGGTGCTGCTCGCCTGGTCGCCCGACGACCCGCTCGTGGCGGCCGCCGCCTTCGGCCCCCGCGTGCTCGCCGAGGTGCGTCGCCGCGGCTGGGCGCACTCCGCCGCCGAGCGCGAGCAGGGCGTCGCCTCGGTGTCGGCCCCCGTGCGCGGCCGCGACGGCGCGGTGGTCGCCGCCGTGAGCGTCAGCGGCCCGCTCGAGCGCCTCGGCCGCACGCCCGGGCGGCTGCACGCCGACGCCGTGGTGGCCGCCGCAGCGGCCCTGCAGGACTGAGGGCACGCCCCGCGCGCCGGCTCACCGGCGGGATGGGCACCCGCTCCGGCGCTGCGCGGGCCCTTGCGTCTGCCCGGGTGCTGGTCAGCGCCTCTGCGTACGGCAGACGCAAGCTCTTTCGCGTCTGGTCCGCGGCGGGGTCGACCCCGTCCGCGGACGCTGCGGGCCGTTCCGTCTGCCCGGGGCGCAGGCGACCCCCTCCGCGTACGGCAGACGCAGAGCCCCCGCGGACGACCCGGACTAGTCACCCGGACCGGGCAGACCGGTCAGGACGGGCCATGGTGCGCCAGCCGGGCACCGCCGACGCTGAGGTGGACCGCCCCCTCGCCCCCGGAGCCCTCGTGACCGACGCCCGCCTGCTCGACCTGCGCCCCCTGC
>CANKBT010000319.1 GCA_947479995.1 Frankiaceae bacterium
CGGCGGGTGCGGCGGGCGTCGCGCGCGGCGGCCGCGACGAGGCGGTCGCCGAGCGGCGCGAGCGGCTCCACCGCGAGGCGCGCCTGCTCGGGGGCCAGCGTGCCGAGCCGGTCGGCGACGGCCGTGAGCGCGCGCAGCTCGGCGGCGCACCCGTCGCACGTGGCGACGTGCGCGTCGACCAGGCCCTGCTCCTGCGCGTCGAGCACGCCGAGCGCCGCCGGGCCGAGCAGCGGCTCGACCAGCGCGTGCGTGGTGCGGGCGTCTCCGCGGTCGGTCATCGCGGCACCTCCATCTCCTCGAGCACGAGCCGCAGCGCGCGGAGCGCGTACGTCGAGCGCGACTTCACGGTGCCCTGGGGGACACCGCTCTCCTGCGCCGCCTCGGCCGTGGTCAGCCGGCGGTAGTACAGCTGGTGCAGCACCGTGCGGTGGGCCTCCGACAGGCGCGACAGCGCCTCCTGCACCACCCACCCGTCGACCGCCCCGTCGACCGCGTCGGGGGCCGTCACGAGGTGCAGCAGCGGCTCGTCGGAGACGGTCCTCGGCCGCGCTGCGTCCGCGCGGGCGGCGTCGATGACGACGTTGCGGGCGATGCCGATGAGCCAGCCCCGCACCTCCCCGCGCGACGGGTCGAAGGTGTCGGCGCGGCGCCAGGCGCGCAGCAGCACCTCCTGCACCAGGTCGTCGACGCGGTCGCGGTCGCCGGTGCGCCGCAGCACGTACGCCCGGAGCACGGCGCCGTGCTCCTCCACGAGCGCGCGCAGGGCGAGCTCGCCCGGGGGCGCGGCGCGGAGCAGGGGCACGCCCTTCCCTACGCGCCCGGGCCCGGCGCGGTTCAGGTCTACGGTGCGCGCGTGGGCGACGACGCGGTCGTGGTCGCGGCGGTCGTGCTGGGCGTCGCGGTCGTCGTGCTGCTCGCCCGCGCCCGCTACGGCCGCCGCACCTTCGGCACGGTCGCCGAGCGCGCGACGCACGCGGCGCTCCACGAGGCGTCGCTCGCCGCGCCCCCGCTGCGCCGCGGGCTCAGCGCGGAGGCCGCCGGGCGCAGCGCCGGCCACCTGCGCACGCTGCTCGGCAGCCGGGCCGTCTCCCTCACCGACACCGAGGGCCTGCTGGCGTGGGAGGGCGACGGCGACGCGCACGCGGTCGACGCGGTCGGGCTCGCGCAGGAGTCGCTGTCGACGGGGCGCACCGCCCTGCACCAAGTGTCGTGCGCGGCGCCGGACTGCGGCGTGCGCCACGCGGTGGTGGTGCCGCTCGTCGTCGACGACCGGGTGGTCGGCACCCTCGCCGCGTACGCCGAGGACGCCGGGCCCGGGCTCGTGCGGGCCACGGGCGAGGTCGCGCGCTGGGTGTCGGCGCAGCTGGAGCTCGCCGAGCTCGACGCCTCGCGCGGCCTGCTCGCCGAGGCGCAGGTGCGGGCGCTGCGCGCGCAGATCAGCCCGCACTTCGTCTACAACGCGCTCACGGCCATCGCGTCCTTCGTGCGCACCGACCCCGAGCGGGCGCGCGAGCTGCTGCTCGAGTTCGCCGACTTCACGCGCTACTCCAGCCGGACGCACGGCGACTTCACGACGCTGGCCGAGGAGCTGCGCAGCGTCGACCGCTACCTGCTGCTCGAGCGCGCGCGCTTCGGCGACCGCCTGCAGGTGCAGCTGCGCGTCGCGCCCGAGGTGCTGCCGGTCGCCGTGCCGTACCTGTGCCTGCAGCCGCTCGTGGAGAACGCCGTCAAGCACGGGCTCGAGCGCAGCGCCGGCGGCACCGGCACGGTGACGGTCGTCGCGGAGGACGCCGGCGCGGAGTGCACGATCAGCGTGGAGGACGACGGCGCCGGCAGCGACCCCGAGCGGGTGCGCGCGGTGCTCGCGGGCACGGCGGAGGGCGACAGCATGGGGCTGCACAACGTCGACCAGCGCCTGCGCGCGGTCTACGGCGACGACCACGGGCTGGTGGTCGAGACCGCCGTCGGCGCCGGCACCCGCGTGCTGCTGCGCGTGCCGAAGTTCGCCGCGGGGGTGCGCGCGTCGTGACCGCCCCCGCGCCGCTCACCGTGCTCGCCGTCGACGACGAGCCGCCCGCGCTCGACGAGCTCGCCTACCTGCTGCGCGCCGACCCCCGCGTCGGCGAGGTGCGGACGGCCGCCGACGCGGTCACCGCGCTGCGGCTGCTCGAGGAGCACGAGGTCGACGGCGTCTTCCTCGACATCCGCATGCCCGGCCTGACCGGCCTCGAGCTCGCCCGGCTGCTCGGCCGCTTCGCCGTGCCGCCCGCGGTCGTGTTCGTCACCGCGTACGAGGACGCGGCGGTCGACGCCTTCAGCCTGCGCGCGGTCGACTACCTGCTCAAGCCGGTGCGCGCGGGGCGGCTCGCCGAGGCGGTGGCGCGCGTCGCCGAGTCGCGCTCGGCGGCGCCGGCGGTCGACGCGCGCGACGACACCATCGCGGTCGAGCTCGGCGGCGTGACGCGCTTCCTCGCCGTCGCCGACGTGCGCTACGTCGAGGCGCAGGGCGACTACGCCCGGCTGCACACCGCCGACGGCAGCCACCTGGTGCGGGTGCCGCTCGCCGCGCTCGAGGAGCGGTGGGCGTCGGGGTTCGTGCGGGTGCACCGGTCCTACCTCGTCGCCACCGCCGAGATCCGCGAGCTGCGCGTCGAGCCCGGTGGCGGGCACAGCGTGCGCGTCGCCGACGAGGTGCTGCCGGTCAGCCGCCGGCACGCGCGCGACCTCAAGGACCGGCTGGTGCACCGCGCCCGCCGCGAGGCCGAGCGGTGAGCCAGCCGCCCCCGCGCCGGGTCGCGGTCACCGCGCCGCGCACCTCGGCCGTGCGCCGCCCGCCCGGTCCGCCGGCGCTGCGCGCGCTCGACGAGCAGGACCGCGTCGGCGAGCTGCTCGTGCGCTCGCTGGTGCGCGCGCAGCTGCTGCTCGCGCTGCGGCTGCTCGCCGCGCTCGTCGTGCTGCTCGGCGGGCTGCCGCTGCTGTTCGCGCTCGTGCCCTCGGCGCGCGACGCGCAGGTGCTCGGCCTGCCGCTGCCCTGGCTGCTGCTCGGCGTCGTCGTCTACCCCGCGCTGCTGCTCGGCGGTTGGTACCACCTGCGCGCAGCCGAGCGGCACGAGCGCGACTTCACCGAGCTCGTCGAGCGCTCGTGAGCGGGCGGGCGTGAGCGCGCTGCCGGTGCTCGCCGTCGCGCTCGTGGTGACGGCGACCGTGGGCATCGGCGTCTACGGGCTGCGGCTGGCGCGCACGACGAGCGACTTCCTCGTCGCCTCGCGCAGCGTCTCGCCGCTGTGGAACGCCTCCGCGATCGGCGGCGAGTACCTGTCGGCCGCGTCGTTCCTCGGCGTCGCCGGGCTCGTCATGGCGTACGGCGCGGACGCGCTCTGGTACCCCGTCGGCTTCGTCGCCGGCTACTTCGTGCTGCTGCTGCTCGTGGCCGCGCCGCTGCGCCGCTCGGGCGCGTACACCGTGCCGGACTTCGCCGAGGTGCGGCTCGGCAGCCGCGGGCTGCGTCGGCTGTGCGCGGTCGCCGCCGTCGCCATCGGGCTGCTCTACCTCGTGCCGCAGCTGCACGGCGCGGGCCTGGCGCTGCGCAGCACGACGGGCGCGCCGACCGAGGTGGGCGCCGCGCTCGTGGCGGTCGTCGTCACGCTCAACGTCGCGTGCGGCGGCATGCGCAGCGCCACCTTCGTGCAGGCCTTCCAGTACTGGCTCAAGCTCACCGCGCTCGCCGTGCCCGCGGTGTTCCTCCTGCTCGCGTGGCAGGGCGACGGGCGCCCCGACCTCGCCGGCCCGACG
>CANKBT010000320.1 GCA_947479995.1 Frankiaceae bacterium
CCCGGCCGCGGGCCGTCGCCGCAGCGGCCGCTAGGACGCCCGGGCGCTAGGCGCGCAGGGCCTGCCGCTCCTCGCGCGCCCCGGCGCCCGGCGCCGTCCCGGCCGGGACGGCGGCGGGCACGCCGCGCACGAGCGCGGTGCAGTCGACGAGCAGCCGGCGCATGACGTCGTCGGCGCGCGGGTGGCCCGACTCGGCGATGGTCATCACCGCGAGCTCGAGCGACTTCGTCACGCCCTTGCGGTCGTACGCGAGCGGGCGCGGGGCCTTCGCCGACAGCCGGATGGCGAGCAGCATCGCCTCGTCGGGGTCGCGCAGCAGGGCGCGGACGGCCTCGCGGTCGGGGTCGTGCGCGACGCGCGACGGGCCGCAGGCCTTCTCGGCGCCGAGCAGCGCGGCGCACAGCGTGCGGCGGCGCAGGCCGGTCGCGAGCGGCAGCGCGGCCAGCACCGCCTTGCGGGCGATCCGCTGGCCGAGGCGGGCGCGCTTGCCGCGCAGGCCGGCCGAGTGCACGAGGTCGGGCACGACCGTGACGAGCGACTGGCGGGCCTCGTCGGCGGTGCAGTCGTTGACCATGCGCGCCAGCGTGGCGAGGGCCGGGTGCACGCACGACGGGTTGTCGCTCCAGCGCTCGCCGGCGAGCACGGAGGTGTACTCCATGACGCAGGCGCCGTCGCGCGGGCTGCGGTGGCGGCCGCGGCCGAGCAGGGGCAGGCCGTCGGGGACACGGGGCACGGGCGCTCCTGCGGGGTGCGTCGAGGTGGTCTCGAGAACGTAACGGGCGGGGCCCGCGACTGGCTAGACCGGGTCCGTCCCGGTGTGTCCCGGCTGCGCCGCGGCAGCGGGCACCTGGGCGGCGAGCCCCTGCGCGAGCACCGCGACGAGCTGCGCGGCCTCCTCGGGCGCGAGCCGGGTGGTGCCGGTGCAGCGGTCGTGCTCCCACGACGAGAGCACCACGCAGCCGGCCTCCGGGTGCCACGACACGCGCAGCGCCCGCCCGCTCTCGCGGGCGTCGGGGATCCAGGCCCCGCGCGGCGGCAGGGCGACGACCGTCATGCGCCGAGGGTGCTCCCGGCGGCGGGCCGCTGTCCACCGCCGGGCGGTCCGTGGCACCCTCGGCGCCGTGATCGACGTCGGCGGGGTCAAGGTGCTCGTGCAGTCCGGTCTCCTGGCGCCGGTGCGCCCGGACCGCCTGGTGGGGATGGGGCTGGCGCTGCGCCGCTGGGGGATCAGCCCGGCGACGGGCTACGCCGCCGCCGCGGCGCGCCACCCCGACCGGCTGGCGCTCGTCGACGACGAGGGGTCGCTGACGTTCCGCGACGTCGACCGGCGCACCGACCGGATCGCCGCCGAGCTGGCACAGCGCGGCGTGCGGAGCGGCGACGCCGTCGGGCTGCTCGCCCGCAACGGCCGCGGCTTCGTCGAGGCGACGGTGGCCCTGGCCAAGTGCGGCGCGGACGTGCTCTACCTCGGCACGTCGACCGCGACCGGGCAGCTGCGCGAGGTGCTCGAGCGCGAGGGCGCCCGCCTGGTCGTGCACGACGAGGAGTTCGAGGCGCCGCTCGAGGGCGTCACGACCGAGGAGCTCGGCCGCCTGGCCGAGCAGCCCGGCCCGGCCGGCCCCAAGCGCTCCGGCCGCACCCCGCGGCAGGTCATCCTCACGAGCGGCACGACCGGCGCGCCCCGCGGCGCCGCGCGCAACGGCGCCTCCGTCGAGGACGCCGTCGCCGCGCTCGACCGGCTGCCGCTCAAGGCCCGCCAGACGACGGTCATCGCCGCACCCGTCTTCCACGCCTGGGGCCTCGGGCACTTCTCGCTCGGCATGGCGCTCGGCTCGACGCTCGTGCTGCGCCGCCGCTTCGACCCCGAGCAGGTGCTGCGCGACGTGCAGGAGCACCGGGCGACGGCGCTCGTCGTCGTGCCGGTGATGCTCGACAAGCTGCTCGCCGCCGACCCGTCGCGCTTCGACACCAGCTCGCTGAAGATGATCGCCAGCAGCGGCAGCGCCCTGCCGGGCGACCTCGTCGAGCGCACCCAGCGCGCCTTCGGCCCGGTGCTCCACAACCTCTACGGCTCGACCGAGGTGGCGTACGCCGCCGTCGCCACGCCCGAGGACCTCGCGCACGACCCGCGGTGCGCCGGCAAGCCGCCGCACGGCGTGACGCTGCGGATCGTCGACGAGGACGGCGCCGACGTGCCGCCCGGCACGCCCGGTCGCATCTTCGTCGGCAGCGGGCTGTCGTTCGGCGGCTACACCGACGGCACCGACAAGGACCGCCTCGACGGCCTCATCGCCACCGGCGACCTCGGCACGCTCGACGAGCAGGGCCGGCTCACCGTGCTCGGCCGCGACGACGACATGGTCGTGGTGGGTGGCGAGAACGTCTTCACCGGGCAGGTGGAGTCCGTGCTGCTCTCCCACGACGCCGTCACCGACGCCGCGGTCGTCGACGTCGAGGACCCGGCGTACGGCGTCCGCCTCGTCGCGCACGTCGTCACGACCGGCGACGTCGACCCCGAGGAGCTCCAGGGCCTGGTGCGCGACCAGCTCGCCAAGCACGCCGTGCCGCGCGAGGTCGTGGTGCACGACGAGCTGCCGCGCAACGCGACCGGGAAGGTCCTGAAGAAGGACCTGCGTTGAGCGCGGTGACGCTGACCGCGCCCGCGCAGCTCGACGAGCCGGTCGTCGACGACGACACCGGCACCGAGCGGCCGTGGGTGACCATCGTCTGGAACGACCCCGTCAACCTCATGTCGTACGTGACCCGCGTGCTCATGCAGCTGTTCGGCTACAGCAAGGGCGAGGCGGAGCGGCTCATGCTGGCGGTGCACCACGAGGGCCGGGCGGTCGTCTCGAACGGCACCCGGGAGCAGATGGAGGTCGACGTGGCGCGCTGCCACGCCAAGGGCCTGTGGGCCACGCTGCAGCAGGACTGAGGTGAGGTTCGGGCGGGCGCGCCGCGGCGGCGTGCAGGTCGAGCTCGCGCCGGAGGAGTCGGCGCTGCTGCAGCACTTGCTCGGCGAGCTGCAGGCGCTGCTCGGCGCGCAGGAGCCGGCCGACGAGGACCCCCTCGCGCGGCTCGTCGGCCTGTCGTCGGGCACGCCGGAGCGGCCGGACGACCCGGCGCTCGCGCGGCTGCTGCCCGACGCGTACGGCGACGACGACGAGGCCGCCGGCGACTTCCGGCGCTACACCGAGGCCGACCTGCGGCGCGGCAAGCGCGAGGCCGCCGCCGAGGTGGCGCGCACGCTGCCCGACGGGGGCGGCTCCGTGCGGCTCACGGCGGAGCAGGCCGACACCTGGCTGACGGCGCTCAACGACCTGCGCCTGGTGCTCGGCACCCGGCTCGAGGTCACCGAGGACACCGAGCTGCCGCCGGACGCCGACCCCGACGACCCGGGGACGCAGGCGCTGCTCGTCTACGGCTGGCTGGGGATGGTGCAGGAGTCCCTGCTGGCGCGGCTCTAGGAGCGCCGGCGGCGCAGCACCACGGCGAGCAGCGCGGCGCCCAGCCCGCCGAGCAGGGCCTCGCGGCCGTGCGCGCGGACGGTGCTGCGGGCCGTGCGGCGGGCGGTCGCGACCGCCAGCGGGCGCACCGCGCCCGGGCTGCCGAGCCGCACGTGCCGGGAGCCGGCGAGCAGCCGGCCGAGCGGGCTCTCGACGCCCGCGCCGAGCGTCGCCACGCGCCCGGCGGGGCCGCTGACCTCGAGCGCGAGCCCCTCGTCGTGCAGGAGCTGCGCGACCTCGGACACCGCGGCGGTGCCGGTGCTGACCGACCCGACCGCG
>CANKBT010000321.1 GCA_947479995.1 Frankiaceae bacterium
AGTTGCCGTCCTCGTTGCCGACGACCACGCACAGGGCGACCTTGCCGAACAGCGGGGTGCGCTGGCGGTCGTCGAGGTCGGACAGCTCGGCGTTGAGGCGCTCGTAGACGACGCTCGCCCAGCTCGACGGCTGGCCGTTCCAGATCGGCGTGGCCAGCACGAGGATGTCGGCGGCGTGGACCTTGGCGCGGATCGCCGGCCAGGCGTCGCCCTCGCCGGCGTCGGCCGAGGTCGAGTGCTTCACGTCGTGGTCGGCGAGCCGCACCTCCTCGACGCTGGCGACGCCGAGCCGGGTGAGCTCGGCGAACAGCTCGCCGGTGAGCTTGCTGGTGCTGCTGGCCTCGGGCGAGGGCTTGAGCGAGCAGTTGAGCGCGAGGGCGGTGAGCGCCACGGGGTCCTCCGGGGTCAGGGGTGAGTGCCCGCGACCTACCCCGATAGCGTCCGCCGCATGAGCACTGGACCCCTCGCCGGCCTGCGCGTCGTGGAGCTGGCGGGCCTCGGCCCGGCGCCGCTGGCCTGCCGCATCCTGTCCGACCTCGGCGCCGAGGTGCTGCGCGTCGAGCGCGGCGGCGGCGGCCTGTTCGGCGCCGACGGCCTGGCCGCGGGACGCGCCGTGCTCGTCGCCGACCTCAAGAGCGAGGACGGCCGCGCGCAGGTGCTCGACGCGGTGGCCGTCGCCGACGTGCTCGTCGAGGGCATGCGCCCGGGCGCCACCGAGCGGCTCGGCCTCGGGCCCGACGCCTGCACCGCCCGCAACCCGCGCCTGGTCTACGCGCGCATGACCGGCTGGGGGCAGGACGGCCCGCGCGCCGCGGAGGTCGGGCACGACGCCAACTACCTGGCGATCACCGGCGCGCTGCACGCGATCGGCGAGCGCGGCCGCGGCCCGGTGCTGCCGCTCAACCTGGTCGCCGACTTCGGCGGCGGCACGATGCTGCTGGTCACCGGCATCCTCGCCGCGCTGCACGAGCGGGCCACGAGCGGCCTCGGCCAGGTCGTCGACGTCGCGATGGTCGACGGCGTCAGCCAGCTGATGAGCATGACGTGGGACTTCCGCAACCTCGGCATGTGGGGCGACGAGCGCGGCGCCAACGTGCTCGACGGCGGCGCGCCGTTCTACGCCGTCTACGCCTGCGCCGACGGCGGCCACGTCGCGGTCGGCGCCATCGAGCCGCAGTTCTACGCCGCGCTGCTGGCCGGCCTCGACCTGGAGGACCCGCCGACGCAGGCGCCGCAGGACTGGCCGCGGGCCCGCGAGGCCTTCACCGCCCGCTTCCTGGAGCGCACCCGCGACGAGTGGGCCGCGGTCTTCGCCGGCACGGACGCCTGCGTGACGCCGGTGCTGTCGCTGACCGAGGCGACCGCCGACCCGCACCTCGCCGCGCGCAGCACGCTGCTCGTCGACGACGACGGCAGGGTCCGCCCCGCCCCGGCGCCCCGCTTCTCCCGGACGCCGGGAGCGGTCCCGACGGCGCCCGAGGTCGCGGAGCTGCTCGCGCGCTGGCAGTCCTAGGCCCTCACGGAGCCGGCGACCAGGGCTGGACGTACGCGTTGCCCGGCCGCCCCTGGACGGCCAGCAGCAGGGGCAGCGCGGTCGCCCCGTCGAGCTGCTCGCGCAGCACGTCGGCGTGCCCGGCGTGGCGGGCGAGCTCCTGCACGTGGTGCAGCAGCGTGTAGCGCTGCACCGCCTCGGTCGGCTCCGGCCGGCCGGACCACGGTGCCGGCGGGGCGGTCCACGGGGCGGCCGGGTCGGTCGCCCGGACGTCCGCCAGGTAGGCGTCGCGCACGGCGTCGAAGGCGGCGAGGACGTCGGCGAGCGTCTCGTCCGGCGCCAGGGTGAAGCTGCCCTGGAAGTCCGCGACGGCGGCGGGGTCGGGGACGGCCGTCGGCGCCGCGGCGTCGGCCGCGCGGCGACCCAGCACCCACGTGACGTGCTTGACGAGCCCGCCGACCGACAGCGCGCTGCGGCACGGCGTCGCGCGCGCCTGCGCGTCGGTGAGGCCGTGGGCGGCGTTGCGGACGGCGGCGAGCTGCTCGGTGAGGACGCCGACGAGCGCCTCGGACTCGGTGTACGGAGCGGGCCAGAACACGGGGGACCTCCTGGGTCGGGGCGGGTGACGAGGCGACGCTAGGCAGACCTGCGGCCACTTCCTGACCGCAAGCCCGGCAGACTGCGCACGTGGCCAGCACCAGCACGCGCACCCTGCGGCTGCTGACGCTGCTGCAGGCCCAGCGCCACTGGCCGGGCGACGCCCTCGCCGACCGCCTCGGGGTCTCGCCGCGGACGCTGCGGCGCGACGTCGACCGGCTGCGCGAGCTGGGCTACCCGGTGAGCGCCAGCCGCGGCACCGACGGCGGCTACCGCCTGGCCGCGGGCGCCGCGCTGCCGCCGCTGGCGCTCGACGACGAGGAGGCCGTCGCCCTCGCGGTCGGCCTGCAGGCGGCGACGGCGAGCACCGCGGCCGGGCTCGCGGAGCCGTCGCTGCGGGCGCTCGCCAAGGTCGTGCAGGTGATGCCGCCGCGACTGCGGCGCCAGGTCGACGCGCTGCGCGCGGTGACGACGACGACCTCGTACGGCGCGGACGTGGCGGGCCCGGACGCGGGCGTGCTGCTGGCGGCCGCGCAGGCCTGCCGCAGCGCCGAGGGCCTGCGGCTGGGCTACACCGCGGCCGACGGCACGACGAGCACCCGCCGCGTCGACCCGCACCACCTCGTCCGCCTGGGCCGGCGGTGGTACCTCGTCGCGCACGACGTCGACCGCGCCGACTGGCGGACCTTCCGCGTCGACCGGATCAAGACGGCCGTGCCCGACGGCCGGCGCTTCCGCCCCCGCGCGCTGCCCGGCGGCGACCCGGGCGCGCACGTCCGCGCGCGCCTGCAGGCCGCGCCGCGCGAGCACGCCGTCCGGGCGGTGCTGCACTGCCCGGTCGAGGTGGCCCGGCAGCGCCTCGGCCCGTGGGCGCCGCTGACGCCGCTCGGCGACGACCGCTGCGAGCTGCTCCTGCAGACCGAGTCCCTGTCGTGGACGGTGCAGGCCCTCGGCGCGACCGGCGCCGAGCTCAGCGGCGTCGAGCCGCCCGAGCTGCTCGCGGCCCTGCGGGACTGGTCGGCCCGGCTGGCCCGCGCCACCTAGACGTTGCGCCCGCCGCCGACCTCGAGCACGCAGCCGGTCATGTAGCTCGACAGGTCGCTGGCGAGGAACAGCACGACGGCCGCGACCTCCTCGGGCTCGCCGGCCCGGCCCATCGGGATGTCGGCGAGCTTGGCGTCCCAGGCCGCCTGCGGCATCGCCTCGGTCATGGCGGTGCGGATCAGCCCGGGCTGCACGGCGTTGACGCGCACGCCGACGTGGCCGACCTCCTTGGCTGCCGCCTTGGTCAGCCCGACCATGCCGGCCTTGGCCGCCGAGTAGTTGGTCTGGCCGGGGTTGCCGACCTTGCCGCTGATCGAGCTGATGTTGACGATCGACCCGCCGCCCTGCTGCTCGCGCATGAGCAGGCTGCCGTGCTTGGTGCCCAGCCACGCGCCGTACAGGTGCACGTCGACGACCGAGCGGAAGTCCTCGCTGGTCATCGTGCGCATCGTGCGGTCCTTGGTGATGCCGGCGTTGTTGACCAGCACGTCGAGGCTGCCGAACTCCGTGCGGCAGCGCGCGAGCAGGGCGACGACGTCGTCCTCGCTCGTCACGTCGCAGCGCGCGCCGACCGCGGTGCCCGGCAGGCTGCGCGCGGCGTCGACCGCGGCGGCCTCGTCGAGGTCGCCGACGACCACGGCCGCGC
>CANKBT010000322.1 GCA_947479995.1 Frankiaceae bacterium
CCCGGCGCCCGGCTGGCGGCGCTCGCGCGCGGCCCGGGCCGCGCCGCGCTCGCCGGCGGCGCGCTCGCCGCGGTGCTGTGCCTGGCCTACCTCGCGGCGCCGCTCATGGGCGGCGACCTGTCGGCGCAGATGGCGCGCACCGAGTTCGCCGAGGCGCACCCGACGGCGCTGGTCGACCTGCGCTGGTTCGGCGGCACGCTGCCGCTCGGCTACAGCCTCTGGACGACGTACGCCATGGCCGTGCTGGGCCCGCGCCAGACCGGGGCGCTGGCGACCGTCGCCGCCGCGGTGCTCGTGGGCCTGCTCATGCAGCGCGCCGGCCTGCGCCGCCCGGTGCTCGGCGCGCTGCTCGCCGCGGTGTGCCTGGCGTCCAACCTCGTCGAGGGCCGCGTCACCTTCGCCTGCGGCCTGGCGCTCGGGCTCGGCGCGCTGCTCGCGCTCGACGCCCGCCGGCGGGTGCTCACCGCCGCGCTCGCGGTGCTCGCCGGGGCGGCCAGCCCCGTCGCCGCCCTGCTGCTGTGGCTCTGCGCGGGCGCGTACGTGCTCACCCGCCGCCCCGGCCAGGCCGCGCTGCTGGCGGTGCCCGCGGCGCTGCCGGTGGCGGTCACCGCCGGCGTCTTCGGCGACGGCGGGCCGCAGGTCTTCAACCCCGTCGACGCCGCCCGCGCCGCCGCCGTCACCGTGCTCGTCGCGCTGCTCGTGCCGCGGCGGCACCCGCTGGTGCGCTGGGGGGCCGTGCTCGGCGTCGTCATGGTCGGCCTGGCGATCGCCCTCGACACCCCGGTCGGCGGCAACGCCATGCGGCTGTCGCTGCTGTTCGCCGTGCCCGTGGTCGGGGCGACCGTCGAGGCCGGGGCGCTGCGCACCGCCGGCGCCGTCGTGCTCGCCGCCGTGCTGCAGACGCCGGTCACGCTCGGCACGCTCACCGGGGCGGGGGCGCCCCAGACCGAGGCGGCCTACTACGCGCCGGTGCTCGACGCGATCGCCGCGCGCGGCCCGCTCACCGGCCGCGTGCAGGTGCCGGAGCTGACCGGGCACTGGGAGGCGGTCTACGCCGCGCGGCAGGTGCCGCTCGCCCGCGGCTGGCTGCGCCAGGCCGACGTCGCCCGCAACGCCGTGCCCTTCTACGACGAGGGCGCGCTCGACGCCGCGTCCTACCGCGCCTGGCTGCTGCAGGAGGGCGTGCAGTGGGTGGCGGTCGCCGACGCGCGCCCGACCTTCACCGGCCGCAAGGAGGTCGAGCTCGTCGCCACGGGCCTGCCGTACCTCGAGCGGGTGTGGTCCGACGACGACTGGACGCTCTACGCCGTCGAGGGCGCCACGCGCGTCGTCGACCCGCCGGGCGCGCTCGTCGCGCTCACGCCGACGCGGCTCGTGCTCGACGCGCCGGCGGGCGCCGAGCTCACCGTGCGAGTCCGATGGTCGCGCTGGCTGCGGGTCAGCGGCGGCGCGCCCGGCTGCCCGGCGGAGCTCGCGGAGGGGGAGCGCTGGACGACCCTGTCGACCGGCGGGGGCGGCCGCGTCGTCCTCGAGACCGACCCCCGGGCCGCCCTGCCCGCGGGCACCGGCGCCTGCCCCTGAGCCGCCGCCCCCCGGTCCGGCCCTCGGCGGCGCACGCGGGCGCCGGTCTCTGGCACACTGGCGGACGAACTGGCACCGGCGTCGGCCCTCTACCCGACCCGGCGTGTCCACTCGCACCGGCCGCGCGCACCCCCACGCGATGCGGGCCGCGCACCCGTACGTCCCGACTTGGAGCACGAGAACACGTGGCAACGAAGATCAAGCTGATGCGCCTGGGCAAGAAGCGCGCGCCGTACTACCGGATCGTCGTCGCCGACGCGCGCAACAAGCGCGACGGCAAGGTCATCGAGACGATCGGCAAGTACCACCCGAAGGAGGAGCCCTCCTTCATCGAGGTCGACGGCGAGCGCGCGGCCTACTGGCTCGGCGTCGGCGCGCAGCCGACCGACCCGGTGGAGCGCATCCTCAAGGTCACCGGCGACTGGCAGCGCTTCAAGGGCGAGGCCGCTCCGGCCCCCATGCGCGTGGCGGAGCCGAAGGCCGACAAGAAGGCCGTGTTCGAGGCGGCGGCGCTCGCCGGCGGCGGGGAGGGCGGCGGCAAGGGCGCGGCCACCACGCCCGCCAAGAAGCGCGCGCCCAAGGGCGCGGAGACCGAGCAGGTCGCGGCCGACAGCGCCGAGCTCACCGTCGGCGCCCGCGCCGAGGAGTCGCCGGTCGCCGACAGCGGCGCGCCGACGGCCCAGGCCGCCTCGGACGACACCGCCGCGGCGACGTCCGACGTCGCTGCCGCCACCGCCCCGCAGGGCGCGGTCGAGGGCGCCGGCACCGAGCAGGCGTCTGAGTGATCGAGGCGGCCGTCGAGCACCTCGTGCGCGGCATCGTCGACAACCCCGACGACGTCACGGTCGACCTCGTCACGGGCCGGCGCGGCCGCACCCTCGAGGTGCGCGTGCACCCGGACGACCTCGGCAAGGTGATCGGCCGCGCGGGGCGCACCGCCAAGGCGCTGCGCACCGTCACGACCGCGATCGGCGGCCGGGGCATCCGCGTGGACGTCGTCGACACCGACGAGGTCCGCTAGCCCCGTGCCCGGGCCTCCCCGCCGGGTCGCGGGGGCGCGCCGCAGGACCGCTCCTGCCGCCGCCCCCGCCCCCGCCCCGGCGCCCCGGCCGACCGCCCCCGGCGCGACGGCGGGGGAGCCGCTCCTGCTCGTCGTCGGGCGGGTCGGCAAGCCGCAGGGCATCAAGGGCGAGGTGACCGTCGAGGTCCGCACCGACGACCCCGACGCGCGCTTCGCCGTCGGCACCGCGCTGCTCACCGAGCCGCCCGAGCGCGGGCCGCTCGTCGTCGAGGCGGTGCGCGACCACAGCGGCCGGCTGGTCGTCCGGTTCGCGGGCGTGCCCGACCGCAACGCCGCCGAGCTGCTGCGCGACACGCTGCTGCAGGTCGACGCGGCCGGCGTGCCGCCGATCGACGACCCCGACGAGTTCCACGACTTCGAGCTGGTCGGCCTGCGCGCCGACCTCGAGGACGGCACCGCCGTCGGCGAGGTCCGCGAGGTGCTGCACCTGCCGCACGGCGACGTCCTCGCCGTCACCCGCCCCGAGGGCGCCGAGCTGCTCGTGCCCTTCGTGCGGGCCATGGTGCCCGTGGTCGACGTCGCCGGCGGGCGGGTCGTGCTCGTGCCGCCGGAGGGCCTGCTGGAGCTCGACGCGTGAGGGTCGACGTCGTCACGGCCTTCCCCGACTACCTGGCGCCGCTCGGGCTGTCGCTGCTCGGCCGGGCGCAGGAGCGCGGCCTGCTCGACGTGCGCGTGCACGACCTGCGGCAGTGGGCCGCCGACGACGTCCACCGCACGCTCGACGACAGCCCGTACGGCGGCGGCCCCGGCATGGTCATGACACCCGAGCCCTGGCGGCGGGCGCTCGCGCACGTCGCGCCCCCCGAGGGGCCGCAGCCGGTGCTCGTCGTGCCGACGCCCGGCGGGGCGCCGTTCACCCAGGCCGTCGCCGCCGAGCTGGCCGCGGCGCCGTGGCTGGCCTTCGCCTGCGGGCGCTACGAGGGCATCGACGGGCGCGTCGTCGAGCACGCCGCCGAGCGCATGCCCGTGCGCGAGCTGTCGCTCGGCGACTACGTGCTCGCCGGCGGCGAGGTCGCCGTGCTCGTCGTCGTCGAGGCGGTCGCCCGGCTGCTGCCGGGCGTGCTCGGCAACGCCGCCTCGCA
>CANKBT010000323.1 GCA_947479995.1 Frankiaceae bacterium
GGGTGCGGGCGCACGTGCACGGCGCCCGCGACACCATCGCGCCCGTCGACTCGCCCGAGGCGCTGCGCGAGGCGGGCGTCGAGGTGCGGCACGGCGACGCCACCCTGACCGGGCCCAGTACGGCCGAGGTCGACGGCGAGCGCGTGCGCTTCCGCGCCGCCCTGCTGGCCACCGGCAGCGGGCCGGCCGTGCCCGACCTCCCGGGGCTGCGCGACGCGGCGCCGCTCACCTCCGACGACGTCTGGGACCGCCTCGAGGAGCTGCCGGAGCGGCTCGCGGTGCTCGGCGGCGGCAGCATCGGCTGCGAGCTCGGGCAGGCCTTCGCCCGGCTCGGGTCGCGGGTCGTGCTCGTCGAGGGCGCGGGGCGCCTGCTCGGCCGGGAGGACCCCCGCGCCGCGGAGCGGGTGCGGCGCGCGCTCGTCGACGACGGCGTCGAGGTGCGGCTCGGCGTGCCCGTCGCGTCGGTCGGCGGTGACGACGCCGGCGGCGGCGCGCTGCGCCTCGAGGACGGGAGCACGGTGCCGTACGACGCCCTGCTCGTCGCGGTCGGTCGGTCGCCGCGCACGGCGGGCCTCGGCCTGCAGGCCGCCGGCGTGGAGCTGACCGAGCGGGGCCACGTGCGGGTCGACGGCCAGCTGCGCACGACCGCCCCCGGGATCTGGGCGGCGGGCGACGTGACGGGGCTGCCGCAGTTCACGCACACGGCCGGCGTGCACGCCAGCACCGCGGCGAGCAACGCGGTGCTGGGGCTGCGCCGGACCGCCGACCTGCGCCAGCCGCGGGTCACGTACACGACGCCGGAGGTCGGCGCGGTCGGCGTGCAGCCCCACGAGGCCGAGGCCTCGCACCGGGTGGTGTCGTGGGACCACGCCCACGTGGACCGCGCCGTCGCCGAGGCCCAGACCGACGGCTGGACGAGCCTGGTCCTCGACCGGCGCGGGCGGGTCGTCGGCGGCACGGTCGTCGGGCCGCGCGCCGGCGAGACCCTCGGCGAGCTGACCCTGGCGCTGACGCAGGGCCTGCGCACCCGCGACCTGGCCGCGACCACGCACGCCTACCCGACGTGGTCCGACGGGCTGTGGAACGCCGCGATCGAGGACGTGCGCGCGCAGCTGCGCGCGCCGGTGCCGCGCCTGCTCGCGCGCGCCGTGGTGCGGGCGCGCCGGGCCTACCGCAGGGCGCGGTAGCCCGACACGACCCGCTGGCCCGAGGAGACGGCGACCACCGCGGCCCACGCCCACGCGATCGTCTCGGCGCTGCCCGGCAGCAGCAGCCACAGGGCGTGCACGACGACCGTCTCGGTCCCCTCGGCGAGCCCGCCGAGGAACGACAGGGACCGGCCGTCGTCGCGCCGGCGGCCGGCCCGCTCGGCGATCGAGGAGAACGCCAGCAGCGCCGTCCCGTTGACGTAGTAGGCGAGCAGCACGAGCACGAACGGCAGCCACGCGGCGCCCTCGCCCGCCGTCGCGCCGACGGCCACGCCGACGACGGTGCTGCCGTAGACGACGAAGTCGGCGGTGATGTCCAGGAAGCCGCCGGCACCGGCGTCGCGGGGCGGCCGGCGGCGCGCGAGCGGGCCGTCCAGGCCGTCGGCCACCCGGCAGAGCAGCCAGGCGGCCAGCGCGGCCGGCCAGAGCTGCGCCGCCGCGCAGCCCGCGCTCGTGAGGCCGAGGGCGAGGTTGAGCAGGGTCAGCCGGTCGGGGGTGACCCCCGGCCGGTCGATGGCGGCGGCGACGCGGTCCAGCGACGGGCCCGTCAGCCGCCGCACGCGGGTGTCGAGCACTAGCGGGCCGCCCGACGGCCGAGCAGCACCGCGCCGAGCAGCGCGGCGGCCAGCACGCAGGCAGCCAGCACCGGCGCGCTCGTGAGGGCCCCGGTGCCGTAGGCGCCGAGGGCGACGTAGCTGACCGTGCCGGGCACGATGCCGACGGCGGTGCCCAGCACGTAGTCGCGGGTGCGCACGGCCGACAGGCCGGCGCCGTAGTTGAGGGCGGTGAAGGGCAGCACCGGCACGACCCGGGCGAGCACGACCGCGAGCAGGCCGCGGTCGCGCAGCGCGGCGTCGACGCGCGCGACCCGCGCGCCGGTCCAGCGCTCGACGGCGTCGCGGCCGAGCCGACGGCCGAGCCAGAACGCCAGCACGGCCCCGGCCATCGCGCCCGCGAGCACGAGCGGCAGGGCCAGGGCGAAGCCGAAGGCCAGGCCCGCGGCGACCGTCGCGACCGCCTTCGGGAAGGGCAGGAGCGTCACGACGGCGTAGCCCACCACGAAGACCGCCGGCGCCCACGCCCCGGCCCGGTCGACCTCCCGCCGCAGGCCCTGCTCGTCCGGCAGGCCCACCGCGACGGCGACCGCGGTGCCGGCGACGAGCAGCACCACCAGCGCGGCGAACCGACCTCCTGTCGCGCGCGAACGGCCCTGTGCGGCAGAGTCCCCGCGACTGCTCCGCTCGCTGCCCCGCTCCACGACCGTGAGGATCCCCTGTGCCCCAGCGCCGACGTCACACCGGCCGTCTCCAGACCGCGGCGATCGCCAGCGCGCTGCTGGCCGTCGCGGCCTGCTCCGCGCCCTCCAGCGAGGGCACGCAGGCCCAGGAGCGCTCCTTCGACGACGTCCGCGAGGAGGCGCGCGGCCAGACCGTCGCGCTGTGGATGTTCGGCGGCGACGAGCAGGGCAACGCCTACGTCGACGACGTCCTCGTGCCCGCTGCGGCCGAGCAGGGCGTGACCCTGCGCCGCGTGCCGGTGGCCGAGACCAGCGACGCGATCACCCGCATCCTCAGCGAGCGGCAGGCCGGCGTGACCGACGGCGAGGTCGACCTCGTGTGGGTCAACGGCGACAACTTCGGCACGGCCAAGGAGGCCGGCGGCTGGCTGTGCGGCTGGGCCGACGACCTGCCGAGCCGGGAGTTCACCGACCCCGAGGACCCGCTGCTGCAGGACGACTTCGGCGTGCCGGTCGACGGCTGCGAGTCGCCGTGGCACAAGGCGCAGTTCACCCTCGTCTACGACAGCGCCAAGATCCCCGACCCGCCGACGACGCTCGAGGGCGTCCTGGCCTACGCCGAGGCCAACCCGGGCCGCTTCACCTACCCGGCGCCCCCGGACTTCACCGGCTCGGTCTTCCTGCGCGAGGTCCTGCTGAGCGTCAACGGCGGCCCCGACGGCGTGCCGCTGGAGTTCAGCCAGGAGGCCTACGACGAGCTCGCGCCCGCCGCCCTCGACCGGCTCAAGGCACTGGCGCCGTCGCTCTGGCGCGGCGGCACGACCTACCCGCAGAGCCAGGAGGAGCTCGACCGGCTCTACGCCGGCGGCCAGGTCGACATGACCATGACGTACGGCCCGGCGACGCTGACCTCCAAGGTCGCCGACGGCACGTTCCCCGCGACGACCAAGGTCCTCACGCTCGAGGAGGGCACCGTCGGCAACGCCAGCTTCCTGGCCATCCCGTCGACGTCGGGCAGCCAGGCCGGCGCGATGGTCGTCGCCGACCTCGCGCTGTCGCCGGCCCAGCAGCTGGCCAAGGCCCGTCCCGACACGTGGGGCCAGTTCACGGCGCTCGACCTCGACCGGCTCAGCGAGGCCGACCGCGCCGCGTTCGAGGCCCTGCCGGCGTCGCCCGTCGTCCCGCCGTACGAGGTGCTGTCGGAGGGCGCGCACGGCGAGCTCTCCTCGGCGTGGGTGCCGGTGCTCGACGAGGGCTGGCGCCGCTCCGTGCTCGCGGGGTCGTGACCCGGGCGGACC
>CANKBT010000324.1 GCA_947479995.1 Frankiaceae bacterium
CCGCCGGAAGGCCGGCGACGGCGTGAGCAGCACCAGGCCGCGCACCGACTTCGGGTGGCTCAGACCGGCCTCCATCGCGACGCGGCCGCCGAGGCTGTTGCCCACGACCACCGCCCCGCGCGAGCCGGTCGCGACCTGGAAGGCCTCGACCCAGGCGGCGAACCAGGTGCTGTTGTACGGGGCGTTCGGGGCCGCCGACGCGCCGAACCCCGGCAGGTCGGGGGCGAGCACGCGGTGGTCGGCGGCGAGGTCGGCGAGCACCGGCAGCAGGCTGGCGTTGGTCGCGCCGAGGCCGTGGAGCAGCAGCACCGGCGGGCCGTCGGCGGGACCGGCCTCGAGGTAGGAGGTGCGCACGCCCATCGCGGCGATCTCGAGCGCGCGCGGGTGGTGCGCGGGCCGGGGGTCGCCGCCGTGGAAGAGCCCGTCGAGGTGCAGCGACAGCGCCAGGTCGCCGCGGATCGTGAGCCGGCCGTCGAGGAAGGCGTCGATGCCCGACACCTGGCCGCTGACCACCTCGGCCAGCACGTCGGGCGAGGCGCTGCGCACGCGCAGCGTGGGGTCGGGCGCGCCGCCGCGGCGCGCGGTGCCCCGGCCGGCGTCGAGCTCGACCGTCCAGAGGTCGCCCTGGCCCGCGTCGAAGACGACGGTGGCGCGCCGGTCGCGCAGCACGGTGTCGTGCAGGCCGCGCCGCAGCCGCGAGGCCAGCAGCACGTCGAGGTCGGCGCCGCCGGCGGGGCGTGCCGGCAGGGCGTGCGCGCTCGTCATGCCCGGACCGTACCCACGGGGCGGCGACCCACCGGGACGCGCGCCGGGGCGGCGCTGCGCCCCGCGGCGGCCGTCACGCCAGCGGGGGACGTCGGGCGGCGGAGCCGGTGGCCCGCTCGAGCTGCGCCGCCAGCGACAGCAGCAGCGCCTCCTCGCCGGGGCGCCCCACGAGCTGCACCGCCAGCGGCAGCCCGTCGCCCGTCAGGCCCGCGGGCACCGAGACGGCGGGCTGGCCGGTGACGTTCCAGGGCACGGTGAACGGCACGACGCGGCCGGCCGTCGCGAGCGTCGCCAGGCCGCGGTGGGCACCGACCCGCTGCGGCGCGGCCGGCAGCGTCGGCGTGACCAGCACGTCGGCGCCGCCGGGCAGCGTGCCCAGCCGGGCGGCCGCGCGGGCGGCCTGGTCGTGGGCCCGGGCCAGCGCCCCGGCCGGCAGCCGGGCGCCCAGGCTGCCCGCGGCGCGGGTGCGCGCCTCGACCACCGACCGGTCGGCGAGCGCGAGGTAGTCCTCGCGGGCGCCCGCGGCGTAGCGGGCGAGGAACGACAGCTGCACGCGCGACAGGTCGGGGTCGCCCTCGGCCACCTCGTGGCCGAGCCCGCGCAGCACCTCGAGCGTGCCCTGCAGCGCGCCGCGCACGGCTGGCGCGACCGGCGTCGGCACGGCGCCGCGGGTGCTCCACGCGATGCGCAGGCCGTCGGGCTCGGTCAGCGGGAACGCGCGGCCGGTGAGCACCTCGAGCAGCACGGCGCTGTCGGCGGCGGTGCGGGTGAGGGCGCCGTGCGACGACAGGCCCTCCCAGTGCTCCTCGGTCGGCACGACGCCGCGGCCGGGCTTGAGGCCGACGAGGTGGCAGCAGGCCGCCGGCACGCGGATCGAGCCGCCGCCGTCGGAGGCGTGCGCCGCCGCGACCATGCCGGCGGCGACGGCCGCGGCCGACCCGCCGGAGGAGCCGCCGGGCGTGCGGCCGAGGTCCCACGGGTTGCGGGTGATGCCCGTCGCGGGGCTCTCGGTGAAGGGCCACAGGGCGAGCTCGGGCATGGTCGTGATGCCGACGAGCACGGCGCCCGCGGCGCGCAGCCGGGCGGCGACCAGGCCGTCCTGCGCGGCGACCGGCTCGGGCGAGGCGGTGCCCATCGTGGCGACCTGCCCGGCCACCGGCACGTTGTCCTTGACCGCGACGGGCACGCCGAGCAGGGGGCGGTCGTCGCCCGCGGCGAGCGCGGCGTCGGCCGCCTCGGCCTCGGCCCGCGCGCTGTCGGCGAGCACCGTGCGGAAGGCCCGCAGCCGCCCGTCGTACCGCTCGACGCGGGCCAGCGAGACCTCGAGCAGGTCGGTCGCGCTCAGCCGCCCCTCGCGCAGCAGCGCCCGGGAGCCGAGCACTCCCGCGAAGGCGACGTCGTCCGGCGAGAGGTCAGCGGGGAGCGGCACGCGCGCAGGCTAGTTGCCGACCTCCTCGACGCCGGGCGGGAGGTGCCCGGTCGCCTTGTGCCAGGCGGTGGCGGTGCCCTTGGTGGCCAGCAGGCGGGCGATGCCGACGGCGATGCCGCTCGCGACGGCCCAGGTGATGGCCTCGTTCCAGCTGGTGCCCGGCACGGCGGGGTTGCGCGGCGGCTCCCCGCCCTTGGTCTTGGCCCAGCCCTTGTCGAGGGCGGCGCGGGCGACCTTCGTCGCGGCGAGGCCGGCGCCGAGGCCGACGGTCTTGTAGAGCACTCCTGCAGCAGCCATGCGGGCGTCGTGCCCCGGGGTCGTGCGCTGCACACCGGGTACCCCACGGCCATGAGCGACTTCAAGAAGGGCGACCACGTCAGCTGGAAGAGCCACGGCGGCAAGGCCGAGGGCACCGTCGAGAAGGAGATCACCAAGGAGACCGAGGCCGGTGGCCGCAAGGTCAAGGCGAGCAAGGACGACCCGCAGTACCTCGTGAAGAGCGAGAAGAGCGGTGGCGAGGCCGTGCACAAGCCCGGCGCCCTGAAGAAGGACTGATGGGCGAGGGCGACGTCCGCGAGGAGTTCCGCGACGCGGTCAACATGACGCCGAAGGAGCTCGAGCAGTGGCTCGCGACCGACGAGAGCCAGGCGGTCGGGCAGAAGCCCGACGGCGGCGGCGAGTCGGTCGGGCACCACATGGGCGGGCGCATCGTGGAGCTGCTGCACACCAAGAAGGCCGACCTCACCGACGACGACGAGGCCGACATGCGCAAGGTCGTCGGCTACGTCGCCCGGCACACCAAGCAGGGCGGGCCGGCCGACGACGTCGAGCACAGCAAGTGGCGCTACAGCCTCATGAACTGGGGCCACGACCCCCTCAAGGGCTGACCGCGCCGGCCGCGACGGCCTCGCGCTCGGGCAGAGCGCGAGGCCGTCGCGGCGTGCCCGGGCCCGGCGTGCCCCGGCTCGGCGGGCTCAGCCGCCGGGCAGGAACGGCACCCGGATCGGCGAGCGGCGCAGCCCCGCGGCGACGCCCTTGACGTAGTCGGTGACCACGGTCGGGAAGACCCGGTCGGCGACCGCGCCGCCCACGGCGTCGGCGCCCACGAGGTAGCGGGGCACCGGCAGCGGGTTCGACAGCGCGAGGCGCACGGTGCGGGCGACCCAGACCGGGTCGGGCAGGTGCTGGCTGCGGTTGCCGAGCGACTCGGCGTGCGCGTACGCCGCGGCGTAGCGCGCGGTCGTCGGGTCGGGGAAGCCGCCCGACTGCGCGGCCGACCAGATGTCGGTGCCGAACATGCCGGGCTCGACGAGCACGACGCGGATGCCGTCCTGCTCGACCTCCATGCGCAGGGCGTCGGTGACGGCCTCGAGGGCGTGCTTGCTCGCGCAGTACCAGCCCATGAGCGGGGTGCTGAGCCGCCCGGCGATCGAGCTGACGTTGACGATGCGGCCGCTGCCGCGCTCGCGCATGGCGGGCAGCACCAGGCGCGCGAGGCGCATCGGGGCGACGACGTTCGTCTCGAGCTGCGCGTGCACGAGGTCGTCG
>CANKBT010000325.1 GCA_947479995.1 Frankiaceae bacterium
CCGGACCTGCCGTGGGGCCGGGGGCGCGAGGGCGACCCGATGCGCGGCGAGCGCGGCATGGGCATGGGCGAGGCGACGACCGCGCTCGAGGAGCTGGCCGACCTCGAGGACCTCGAGGCGGCGCTCGGGCAGGACTACCCCGGCGCGTCGCTCGACGACGTCGACGAGGACGCCGTGCAGCGCGCGCTCGGCCGCGCGGCCGTCGACGACCTCGCGGCGCTCCGGCGCGTCGAGCGCGAGCTGCAGGAGCAGGGCTACCTCACGCGCGACGCCGAGGGCCGGCTGCAGCTCAGCCCGCGCGCGGTGCGGCGCCTCGGCGCGACCGCGCTGCGCCGGGTCTTCGCGCAGATCGCGAGCACCGGGCGCGGCGGCCACGACGTGCGCGACGCGGGCGCCGCGGGCGACCGCACCGGGGCGACGCGGGCGTGGGGGTTCGGCGACGAGCAGCCGCTCGACGTCGTCCGCACCGTCCGCAACGCCGTGCTGCGCAGCGGCCGCCCGGACGGGGGCAGCGCGACCGTGCGCCTCGCGGTCGAGGACTTCGAGGTGGTCGAGACCGAGCGCCGCACGAGCGCCGCGGTCGCGCTGCTCGTCGACCTGTCGTTCTCGATGGTCCTCAACGACACCTGGGGCGCGGCCAAGCAGACGGCGATGGCGCTGCACTCGCTGGTGACGACGCAGTTCCCGCAGGACGCCGTCGAGGTCATCGGCTTCAGCGACATGGCCCACGTGCTGGCGCCCGAGCAGCTCGCCGGGCTCTCGGCGCAGCGCGGCGTGCAGGGCACCAACCTGCAGCACGCGCTCGTGCTCGCCGGGCGCTTCCTGGCCAGGCACCCCGACGCCGAGCCGGTCGTGCTGGTCGTCACGGACGGCGAGCCGACCGCCCACCTCGAGCGCGACGGCCGGCCGTTCTTCGACTGGCCGCCGCACCCCGAGACGCTCGCGCTGACGATGGCGGAGGTCGAGCGGATCACGCGCCGCGGCGCCACCATCAACGTCTTCATGCTCGACGACGAGCCGCGGCTGCTCGAGTTCGTCGAGCACCTCGCCGCGCGCAACGGCGGCCGCGTCTTCGCGCCCGACCCGGCCCGGCTCGGCGAGTACGTCGTCAGCGACTACCTGCGCGCGCGGCGGGGCGGCCGGCGGCGTTGAGGCGGCCTGACCGCGGGCTCAGGCGGGCGGGCTGTCGAGCGTCCAGCCCCGCACCGGGTCGCCCTCGACCTGCGGCGTCTGCCGGCCGTACGGCTCCTGGAGCTTGGTGATGAGCTGGGCGTAGTAGCGGCTGAAGCGCAGCGCCTCGCCGATGACGACCTGCCCGTCGCCGTCGGCGTCGGCCTCGCCGGGCGCCTGGCGGAACAGCAGGCCGGTCCAGACCGACGTGCCCCACTCGGGGTACTCGTAGGACTTCTCGGTGGCGGTGCTCGACGCCGAGACGAGCACGCGGTCGCTCGGCAGGCCGGGCAGGAAGCTGCCGGCCTCGCAGCCGGCGACGTCGACCCACAGCTTCCCGGTCGAGCGGGCCAGCCGGGCGGTGACGTCGCTGTCGCGGACGAAGTCGCGGTCGACCGGCCAGAGCGCCTCGGTGCCGCCGCCGAGCTGCTTCACGTGCCCGCTGTAGTGGAACAGCGCGAAGGTGCCGGGCACGCTGCGCGCGGCCAGCCAGTCCATGCCCTCGCGCAGCGCGTCGCCGGTGGCGCCGGCGTCCGTGAGCACGCGGACGTTCTGCGGCAGCCACCCGGCGTCGAGCAGCGCGGTGCGGATGAGCTCGACGTCGGCGCGCGAGCCGATCGTGTCCTTGGTCGGGCTGCGGTAGTCCTGCACGCCGACGAGCAGCGCGTAGCGGTCCTGCGGCGCCGCCCGGCGGGTCGGCACCCGGTCGGGGAAGGGCCCGGGCGGCGGGCCGAGGTCGGGGTCGATGACGCCCTCGTCGAAGGGCCGCTCGACGGCGACGAGGTCGCGCGCGACCGGCGTCTCCGCCTGCTCGGCGACCGGTGCCGCGACCGGCGCCGGGCGCGCCCGCTCGGGCGCGACCGCCCCGGTGAGCACGACCCCGAGGCCGAGCGCGAGCACGAGGGCGGCCGACCACCCGGTCGCCTCCGCAGCCCGGGTCGTCACCGGACCAGGATCACACGCCCGCGAGCGCCTGCGTGAGGTCCTCGAGCAGGTCCTCGACCGTCTCGATGCCGACGGACAGCCGCACGAGGTCCGAGGGCACCTCCAGCTGGGAGCCGGCGACCGACGCGTGGGTCATGCGCCCCGGGTGCTCGATGAGCGACTCGACGCCGCCGAGCGACTCCCCCAGGGTGAAGACCCGGGTGCGGCGGCACAGCGCGAGCGCGGCCTCCTCGCCGCCGGCGAGCCGCAGGCTGACCATGCCGCCGGGCTGGCGCATCTGCTTGGCGGCCACCTCGGCGCCCGGGTGCTCCGGCAGCCCTGGGTAGAGCACCTGCGCCACCGCCGCGTGGCCGGTGAGCAGGTCGACGACCCGCGCGGCGTTGGCGCAGTGCCGGTCCATGCGCACGCCCAGGGTCTTGGCGCCGCGCAGCACCAGCCAGGAGTCGAAGGGCCCGGGCACCGCACCGAGGGCGTTCTGGTGGAAGGCCAGCCGCTCGCCGAGCTCCGCGTCGCGCACGACGAGCGCGCCGCCGACGACGTCGGAGTGCCCGCCGAGGTACTTCGTCGTGGAGTGCACGACGACGTCCGCGCCGAGCGCGAGCGGCTGCTGCAGGTAGGGGCTGGCGAAGGTGTTGTCGACGACGAGCAGCGCGCCGCCGTCGTGCGCCACCTCGGCCAGCCGCGCGATGTCGGCGACGCCGAGCAGCGGGTTGGTCGGCGTCTCGCACCACACGAGCGCGGTCTCCGGGCGCAGCGCAGCGCGCACCGCGCCGGGGTCGCCGAGCGGCACCGCGGTGTGCGCGACTCCCCACCGCTCCAGCACCTTCGCGAACAGCCGGTACGTCCCGCCGTAGGCGTCGTCGGGCACCACCACGTGCGCGCCCGGCGCGAGCACCGTGCGCAGCAGCCCGTCCTCGGCCGCCAGCCCGCTGGCGTACGCCAGGCCGCGCGTGCCGCCCTCGAGCGCCGCGAGGCAGACCTCGAGGGCGGTGCGCGTCGGGTTGCCGCTGCGGCTGTACTCGTAGCCCTGGTGCACGCCGACCTCGGACTGCACGTAGGTGCTCGTCTGGTAGATCGGCACGGCGACCGAGCCCGTCGTGGGCTCCGGGTCCTGCCCGGCGTGGATGGCGAGCGTGTCGAAGCCGTACGTCGCGGGGTCCCAGTCGGTGTTGCGGCTCATGCCGAGACGGTACGACGGCGCGCGGTCGGGCCGTGCCGTCCGGCAGTACGGTCCGGCATGGCCCTGGTCGAGCGGGAGCGGCCGCTCGCCGCGCTGCGCGAGGCAGCGCAGTCAGCGCTGCGCGGGCCGGGCCGCCTGGCGCTGCTGTCCGGGGAGGCGGGCGCGGGCAAGACGTCCCTGGTCTCTGCGCTGCTCGACGCCCTGCCCGTGGGAACTCGCGTGCTGCACGGTGCGTGCGACGACCTGGGGACGCCGCGCCCCTTGGCCCCGCTGCACGACTGGGCCGTCGACGAGCCGCCGCTGCGGACGGCCTTGCGCGAGGGCGACCGGTCCGCCGTCTTCGGGGCCGCGCTCGAGGCACTCGGCCGCGGCCCGTGCGTCGCCGTGCTCGAGGAC
>CANKBT010000326.1 GCA_947479995.1 Frankiaceae bacterium
ATTGGCCGCTCAGCGCGGCAGGGCCGCCGCGCTGAGCGAGGTGCGTCGCACCATCCGCGCGCTCCGCCCGCAGGGTCAGTCGTACATGCGCTGGGAGTCGGGCCGCGACGCCGCCCTTCGCGCGGTCGCCGCGTTGCGGGAGCCCAGGCAGTGACGGCCGGTGAGTACGTGCCGGAGTGGATGGACGAGCGCTCCCGAGAGGCAGGTCTTCACCGCGGTGAAGACCTGCCTCGGCCAGCCGTCGTCGCGCCCGCTGGACGCGGGGTCGATGACCGACGCGCCGAGTGGCTCGCGGCCACCGGCCTCTGCGGCGGCTGCGGTGACGCCATCCAGCCCGAGGCCGGTCAGCGGCTGTGCTGCTGCGACGACTGCGGCTGCGGCCCGCATCCGCCGATCGTCCTCGGGCTGGCCGTCGTGCCGCACGAGCAGCCGGCCCTGTTCGACGGTGCGGCGTGAGGGCCGACACGCGCCGGGCCATCTCCGGCTTCCGACGGGCCGCAGAGGCGGGCCGGGCGTCGGCCGATGCCTACGCCGCCCGCGCCGCCACCGTGCCGGTGCGGGTCTCGACTGGCACCGGCTTCATCTACTACCCGAAGGAGAACCTTGTGCGCGCGTCGGTCTCCTCGGACTGCCGGGCGGCTGAGCTTGAAGCGATAGCGCACGGGCTCGAGCGCAAGCACGGGCAGTCATCGCCGTGAACGACGCAGCCGTGGATGCGGCTGCGCGCGTCGACGTCCGCCGTCGGCTAGCCGCAGCGGTACAGGCGCTGCCCGAGCACAACGCCACCACGAGCCGCGACTACGGCCGCGGCTACGCGCACGCCATCCGCGACGTGCTTGCCCTGCTCGATCCCACGGAGGAGCCATGACCGCCACCAACACCGTGCACTGCTCCTGCGGTCGCCCGGTCGCCGACCAGGCGTACCTCTGCCAGCGCTGCGGCGACCGGCTCGAGCAGCGCCTCGCCGAGGTGCCCGCGCTCGCCGACGACTTGCAGATCACCCACACCCGACAGTCGAAGACCGGCGGCTCAGGCATTGGGGTCGTCAGCCGCAACAGCGACCGGCCTCTGCCCTGGGACAACCGGGCCAGCCTCGCCGTCGCCGCCGTGCACAGCGCCCTCGTCACCATCCTCCGGCGCGTGCAGACCGAGCGCGGACGCCCGCCGCTCGGCCCCGTCTGCGCGCTCTGCACGCACGACAGCTGCGACCACGTGCGCGCACACGGCCGCGTCCGCGACACCTTGCCGTCGCTCGCGGCCTTCGGCCTGCGGAACCTGCGCTGGCTGCGCCACCACCCCGACGCCGGCGTCCACCTCGACGACCTCGACCGCGCTGTACGCCGTGCTCGCGCCGTCACCGACCGCGCGCCCGACCTGGTCTTCGTCGGCATCTGCAGCGCCCCGCTAGCGCTGACCAACGGCCAGCCCGAGCCTGACGCGCCAGCGCCCAGCCCGATTCACGGCCCGATCGCCTTGTGCCCCGCCGACGTGTACGCCGTGCTTGGCCACGACACCGTCACCTGCCGGCTCTGCTCCACCGAGCACGTCGTCGCTGAGCGCCAGGCCCGGCTTCTCGCCGTCGCGGGCGACCAGCTCGCCACTGCGCAGCAGCTGTCCGCGGCGCTCTCGCGGCTCGGCAGCGAGATCACCGCCTCGAGCATCCGCGGCTGGGCGCACCGCGACCGCATCGTCGCGCACGGCACCGACCGAGACGGCCGCCCGCTCTACCGCGTCAGCGAGGTGCAGGCGCTCGTGCTCGAGCGCGACTCCCGTGCCGCAGCCCGCCCGCGCAGCACCAGCAAGCCGCCGCCGCTCGACGCCCGCGCGCAGGCCGGCGTCGCGACACGCACCGCGTGACGGCGATGCGACTGGACGTGACGCCTTGTCCGTGCGAACGTCACTACCAGTCATCGTGCAAGCGGTGTCGGTTGAGCAGGTACTCCCGACTACTCCTCGCGCGACGGGGCCCGGCGAGCAGACCGCCGGCCGCCGAGCTGGCGCAGCACCGACACCGGCGCACGGTCCGGCTTCCCGATCCCCCGGCGCTTGTGCGGCTTGCACAAGGCGCAGCCCTTGTAGGTCCTCGACGGGTGCTGAGCGCTCACGCCCGGACGGTACGCCCGCCCTGGGACCTCCGGCACTCGTGAGCACGCCGCGCTGGTCAGGCAGTGACCGCCGCGCCAGGCTGCCCGCCGACTGGTCCCGCGTCGTCGTGCCGCGGATCCTCGCGCGCGACCCGGCCTGCCAGCTCGGGCTTGACGGCTGCACCGGCCAATCGACCGAGGTCGACCACCGCCGCCGCGGCGACGACCACAGCGACGCCAACCTCCAAGGCGCCTGCCGCTCGTGCCACGCCAAGAAGACCGCGGCCGAGGGCCACGCCGCCCAGCACCGCCGCACCCGCACACCCCCGCCGCACCCTGGCCTGCGCCGACCCGAGGAGACCCCATGAAGCGCGTGACCTTCCTGCGCGAGGTCGGCGGCCACCAGGCCGGCGACACCGTCGAGCTCGACGACGCCAGCGCCCAGTGGCTGCTCGACCGCCCGGGCTACGTCGAGGACGCCGAGCCCGAGGGCGACGGCAGCAGCCACCACGACGAGCTGGCCAACACCGACCCCGACCACCACGGTGCGGTGACCACGGCGCCCGTCGTCGACGGCGTGCCGCAGCCGCCCGTCATCGACGGGACCAACGTCGAGGACGACGAGCAGGACGGCTTCGACCCGGGCCAGCACACCGTCGACGAGGTGCGCGCCTACCTCGCCGGCCTGAGTGACGACGACCCCGGCCTGGCCGAGCGCGACCGCGTACTGCAGCTCGAGCGCTCAGGCGCCAAGCGCAAGAGCCTGCTCGACGTATAACGCCGACTACCTGTGGTCGAGCCGCCGCCTGCGGCGGCTGCGTGCGCCGACGGCCACTACCGTCACTCGCAGATTGACCTGGCGGAACGCCAGACCTGCTCGAACTCCTCCTTCGTCAAGTCCACCTGCGGCCAGTCCCCCCACTCGGTAGTTGGGTTCTCCGCAAGGACGCCGAAGCGGGCTTGGTACTCGTGGACTCGACCGGCAGCCAGGGCGGCTTGCCACTCGGCTAGGTCCGCTGCCGCGACGACGTGCTGGCCATCACCTTCGAGCTCAACCTGGCGCGTTACCCAAGCGTCCTCGCCTACCTCGAAGTAGTACGTCACGTCGCCCTCCGCCCAATACGAGCGCACCCATCTCGTCATGACGCAGAGTCTCCCCCTCCGGCAGCGTCGACAGCGGGGCCCGACCGCAGCTCGATGCCTGGTAACGCCGACTATTTGTACCCGGGGGACCCCTCCCCGCCCCCCCCGGTCACAGGACCGGAGGGCAATGCGTCTGACGGTGTGTACGGGTTCCGGGCCTCGACGGTGACCGTGCGTCACCTGCTCCGCCCCGCGCGCGGCCAGGTGCCGCGCGCTCACTCGCCCAGGAGGCGACCGTGCCCGGACCAGCCCCGTCCGCCAACCCGCGGCGTCGCAACGCCCGCCCCGACCAGACGGTCCTGCCATCGACCGGCCGGCCCGGCGCCGCTCCCGACTGGCCGCTGCGCGGCAAGCCGCCGACGTGCTGGTACGAGCTCTGGCGCACCCCGCAAGCCGTCGCCTGGGAGACGCTCGGCCTCGCCCGCCTGGTCGCCCGGTACGCCGTGCAGCTGACGGAGGCGG
>CANKBT010000327.1 GCA_947479995.1 Frankiaceae bacterium
CACGCTGCAGGCCGTCAAGCCCGGCTAGCGCGCGCCAGCACGTCGCGCACCGCGCGCTCGACGGCGTCGGGGTGCTCCAGCGGCACCATGTGGCCGCTGCGCTCGACGACGACGAGCTCGGCGCCCGGCACCTCGCGGGCCAGCAGCGACGTCGCCTCCTCGGGGATGAAGCGGTCCTGCGCGGCCGCGACGACCGTGCACGGCACGCGCCCGAGCACCGGCAGCGCAGCGCGCTCGTCGTGCGCGTACATCGCGCGCGCCCACGCGCCGAGCACCGCCAGGCGGTTCTGCGACACCATCGCCGCGCACGCGCGCAGCACCTCGTGCGGGGCCGTCTCGTGGCACATGAAGGTGCGGGCGATCGCGACGTACGTCGGGAAGCCGGTCGCGCGCTCCACCCCCGGCACCCGCCCGAGCGCCTGCATGAGCTCGGGCGCGTGGGCGTGCGCGTAGGGCGCGAGCGCGCCGAGGCCGTAGTCGGTGCGGTGCAGGTCGTTCGCGTTGCCGGCCACGAGCACCGTGCCGGCGACGACCGGGCCGAACAGGTCCGGGCGCAGCCCGGCGAGCGCGGCGACGACCATGACCCCCATCGAGTGCCCGACGAGCACGACGCGCTGCCCGGGCGCGACCTGCGCGACGACCTCGGCGAGGTCGGCGGCCAGCAGGCGCATGCTCGGGGCGGCGGCCGGCACGTCCTTGCTGCGGCCGAAGCAGCGCTGGTCGTAGAAGACCCGCCGCGACGCCAGGTCGGCCAGGGCCGGCCGCTGCGCACGCCAGTTGGTGAGGTCGAGGCTGAAGCCGTGGACGTGCACGAGGGCGACCGCGCCGGGGTCGCCCTCGTCGACCTCCACGTGCAGGCGCGCACCGTCGGGCATGACGGCGGTGCGCACGGCGCCGCCGCGGCCCTGGTCGCGCAGGGCCTCGACGACCGCGCGGCGGTTGCGGCCGCGCAGGCCGTCGCGCAGGCCCGCGCCCGCACCTGCCGCGAGGTCGTCGAGCAGGTGCAGGGGCGCGGGCAGCATCACGCCCGGCAGGCTGCCAGAGGCGCCTACTCGACGTCGAAGGTGTCCGGGTCGGGGCCGAGGCGCGTGCCGCGGTCCATGCCGCTGACCTGCGCCATGTCGCCGTCGGTGAGCGCGAAGTCGAAGACGTCGATGTTCTGCGCGATGCGCTCGGGCGTCACCGACTTCGGGATGACGACGTTGCCGAGCTGCACGTGCCAGCGCAGCACGACCTGCGCGGGCGTCTTGCCGTAGCGCTCGCCGATCGCCGCGAGCACCGGGTCGGCGAGCAGGTCGCCGCCCTGGCCGATCGGGCTCCACGCCTCGGTGACGATCTCGTGCTCCGCGTGGTACGCCCGCAGCTCGTCCTGCGGGAACCACGGGTGCAGCTCGACCTGGTTGATCGCGGGCTTGACGTCGCTGGCGAGCGCGAGGCGGCGCAGGTGGGCGTGCGTGAAGTTCGAGACGCCCAGCGCCCGCACCTGGCCGGCGGCGTACGGGCCGTCCTGCAGCGCGAGCCAGGTGTCGATCCACGCGGCCTTGGCCGGCACCGGCCAGTGGATGAGGTACAGGTCGAGGCGGTCCAGGCCGAGCTCGGACAGGCTCTTCTCGAACGCCGGGACGGCGGTCTCCTTGCCCTGGTCGGCGTTCCAGAGCTTGGTGGTGATGAACAGCTCGTCGCGCGGGATGCCGCTGCTGGCCAGGGCGCGCCCGACGCCGGCCTCGTTGCCGTACGCCTTGGCGGTGTCGATGTGGCGGTAGCCGGCCTCGAGGGCGGTGGCGACGTGGCGCTCGGTCTCCTCCGGCGGGACCTGGAAGACGCCGTAGCCGAGCTGCGGGACCTCGACGCCGTTGTTCAGGGTGATCGTGGGGACAGGCACGGGCGAGCTCCTCCGGGGGACGTCGTTGACCACCGGCCCCTACCCCGCTCCGCGCCCCGCTAGCGTCGCCGCGTGGCCCTCGACTGGCGGCGCGCCGCCCGCCTCCTCGCCCGCGAGGCCCCGCGGCTGGTCCGCGAGGTGCAGCGCGCCCGCGCCGCCCGCCCCGCGACGCCCCGGCCCGCCCCCCGGCGCGCCCCGTCGGGCGCCCGCCGGAGTGCGCCGGGGGGCGGTGACCGCGTCCTCGCCTACGCCCCCGACCTCGACGGCCGCGCCGACCCGGGCGAGGTCGTGTGGACGTGGGTCGCGTACGAGGACGACCCGGCGCAGGGCAAGGACCGCCCCGTGCTCGTCGTCGGCCGCGACGGCGACCGGCTCGCCGGCGTGATGCTCTCCAGCAACGCCGAGCGCGACGGCCAGCGCGACTGGCTGGCCCTCGGCACCGGGCCGTGGGACCGCGACGGCCGCCCGTCGTGGGTCCGGCTCGACCGCGTGCTCGACGTGCCCGAGGGCGGCATCCGGCGCGAGGGCGCCGTGCTCGACCGGGCGCGCTTCGACCGGGTCGCCGACGCCCTGCGCCGGCAGCACGGCTGGTCGTGACCGCTAGCGTCGGGGCGTGCGCACCCTCGTCGCTGACCACCCGCTCGTCGCCCACAAGCTCACGACGCTGCGTGACGCCCGCACCGACTCCCCCACCTTCCGCCGGCTGGCCGACGAGCTGGTGACGCTGCTGGCGTACGAGGCGACGCGCGGCGTCCGGGTGGAGCCGGTCGAGGTGACGACGCCGGTGGCGCCGGCCGTCGGCGTGCGGCTGTCGCGGCCGCTGCCGCTCGTGGTGCCGGTGCTGCGCGCCGGCCTCGGCATGCTCGACGGCATGACCCGGCTGCTGCCGACGGCCGAGGTGGGCTTCCTCGGCATGGTGCGCGACGAGGGCACGCTCACCGCCACGACGTACGCCTCGCGCCTGCCCGAGGACCTCGCCCAGCGCGACGTCTTCGTGCTCGACCCGATGCTCGCGACCGGCGGCACGCTGGTGACGACGATCGAGCTGCTGGCCTCGCGCGGCGCCCGCAGCGTCACCGCGATCTGCCTGCTCGCCGCGCCCGAGGGGCTGGCGCGCGTCGACGAGGCGTTCCGCGACGACGCGGCCTGCCCGGTCACCGTGGTGACCGGCGGGGTCGACGACCGCCTCGACGAGCGCGGCTACATCACGCCCGGCCTCGGCGACGCCGGCGACCGGCTGTACGGCGTCGTCTGACCCGCGGCGCTAGCGCCGGGGCGCGTGCCGCTCGGGCGGCTGCCCGAAGCGCTCGCGCCGCACCGTCACCTTGCGGCCCTTCACGAGGGTGCCGCGCAGCGCCTCGATGACCTCGTCGGCCTTGGCCGCCGGCACCTCGACCAGCGAGAAGCGGTCGGCGATCTCGATGGCGCCGATGTCGCGGCCGCTGAGCGAGGACTCCCCGGCGATGGCGCCGACGAGGTCCTGCGGTCGGATGCCGCCGACGCGACCGGCGCCGATGAACAACCGCGTCGTGTCGGCGTTCGAGGCGCGGGTGCGCCCGGGCTTGGACGCCCGGTCGGGCGCGCCGCCCGGGCCGCCGCCCGCGCCGCGCTCGGGCGCGGGGCGCAGCGCCTCGGTCGGCAGCTCCTGCTCGTCGGCCTCGGGGCCGGACGCCTCGTGCGCGAGCTGCACCGCCGCGAGCGCGACGTCGACGACGTCGAACTCGTCGGTGAGCGCCTCGACGACGCCGCG
>CANKBT010000328.1 GCA_947479995.1 Frankiaceae bacterium
GAGCTCCTCGAACACCGCCTCGATGACGAAGTCGGCGTCCGCGAAGGCGTCCTTGGTGAGGGACCCGGTGACCAGGGCCTTGAGCCGGTTCGCGGCGTCCGAGCCGATCCGGCCCTTGAGCAGCAGGCCGTCGACCTGCTCGTGGACGTACGCCACGCCCTTGTCCAGGCGGCCCTGGTCCAGGTCGGTCATGACCACGGGCACCTGCAGCGAGCGGGCGAACAGCAGCGCCAGCTGGCTGGCCATCAGGCCGGCGCCGACGACGCCCACCTTGGTGACCTTCCGCGCGAGGGCCTTGTCCGGCGCCCCCGCCGGCCGCTTGGCGCGGCGCTGGGTGAGGTCGAACGCGTACAGGCCTGCGCGCAGCTCCTCGCTCATGACGAGGTCGCCGAGCGCCTCGTCCTCGCCGGCCGTGCCGGTGGTGAGGTCGGCCGTCTCGGCGAGCGCGATCAGGTCCAGCGCCCGGTACGGCGCCGGGGCGGCGCCGCTGACCTTGCTGTCGGCGAAGGCGCGGCCGCGGGCGACCGCGTCGGCCCAGGCCTGTCCGCGCTCGACCTCGGGGCGCTGCACCACGACCTCGCCCTGCAGCACCCGGGCAGCCCACCGCAGCGACTCCTCGAGGAAGTCGGCCGGCTCGAGCAGCACGTCGGCGATGCCCAGCGCGTGCGCCTGGGCCCCCTTGAGCGTCCTGTTCTGCGACAGGGCGTTCTCGATGACGACCTTCACGGCGCCGTCCGCGCCGATGAGGTTGGGCAGCAGCTGCGTGCCGCCCCAGCCCGGCACCAGGCCCAGGAAGCACTCGGGGAGCGCGAGCGCCGGCACCCCGCTGCTGATGGTCCGGTAGTCGCAGTGCAGCGCGATCTCGACGCCGCCGCCGAGGGCCGCGCCGTTGACGAAGGCGAAGGTCGGGACGGGCAGGTCCTTGATGCGGCGGAAGACCCGGTGGCCCTCGCGCCCGGACTGCACGGCCAGCTCGCGGCTCGTGATCTGCCCGACGCCCTTGAGGTCGGCGCCGACCGCGAACACGAACGGCTTGCCGGTGATCGCGAGCGCGGCGACGCGGGGCTCGCGCGCCTCGACCTCGTCGAGCGCGGCGTCGATGTTGGCCAGGCCCTGCTGGCCGAAGCTGGTCGGCTTGGTGTGGTCGAAGCCGTTGTCCAGCGTGAGCAGGGCGACCTCGCCCACGCCCGGCAGCTCGACGTAGCGCACCGGGGCCCGGGTGACGACCTCCTCGTACGCGCTCACTGCGCCTCCCACGCCGGGTTCTCCCAGATGACCGTGCCGCCCATGCCGAGGCCGACGCACATCGCCGTCAGGCCGTAGCGGACGTCGGGCCGCTCGGCGAACTGGCTGGCGAGCTGGGTCATGAGCCGCACGCCGCTGGAGGCCAGCGGGTGGCCCAGGGCGATGGCACCGCCGTACGGGTTGACGCGCGGGTCGTCGTCGGCGATGCCGAAGTGGTCCAGGAAGGCGAGCACCTGGACGGCGAACGCCTCGTTGAGCTCGAACAGGCCGATGTCCTCGACGGACAGGCCGGTGGACCGGAAGGCCCGCTCGGTCGAGGGGATGGGGCCGACGCCCATGACCTCGGGCTCGACGCCCGCGAAGCCGTAGCCGACCAGGCGCATCTTCTTCGTCAGGCCGAGCTCGTCGGCGACCTCCTCGGCCGCGAGGATCGCGCCGGTGGCGCCGTCGTTGAGGCCCGCGGCGTTGCCGGCGGTGACCCCGCCGTGGCTGCGGAACGGCGTCTTCAGGCTCGCCAGCGACTCCATCGACGTGCCGGGGCGCGGGGGCTCGTCCTTGGTGGCCAGCCCCCAGCCCTGCTCGACGCTGCGCGTGGCCATCGGCACGAGGTCGGGCTGGATCCTGCCCTCGGCGTAGGCCTGGGCGACCTTGTCCTGCGAGGCGACGGCGAACGCGTCGCAGCGCTCCCTGGTCAGGTGCGGGAAGCGGTCGTGCAGGTTCTCCGCCGTCGAGCCCATGACGAGGGCGCTGGGGTCGACGACCTTCTCGCTGAGGATGCGCGGGTTCGGGTCCACGCCCTCGCCCATCGGGTGGCGCCCCATGTGCTCGACGCCGCCGGCGATCGCGACGTCGTACGCGCCGAACGCGATGCCGCCCGCGACGGTGGTGGCGGCGGTCATGGCGCCCGCGCACATCCGGTCGATCGAGAAGCCGGGGACGCTCTTGGGCAGGCCCGCCAGCAGCGCGGCCGAGCGGCCGAGGGTCAGGCCCTGGTCACCGATCTGCGTGGTGGCCGCGATGGCGACCTCGTCGATCCGCTCGGGGGGGAGCGACGGGTTGCGGCGGACGAGCTCGCGGATGCAGCGGATGACGAGGTCGTCGGCGCGCGTCTCCGCGTAGAGGCCCTCGGGGCCGGCCTTGCCGAACGGGGTGCGGACGCCGTCGACGAAGACGACGTCACGGAGCTGTCGAGCCACGCGGGCTCCCTCCTGCGGGGTCTGGTCCGCAGGAGGCTAGCCACGGGGGACCGGCGCTAGGCGACCGCGTCGGCGAGGTAGCGGTGGCGGGTGCGGCTCTCGTCGTGCGTCAGCGACAGCAGCTCCTCGACGCGCGGGTCGCGGGTGCCGGTGCCGCCCCCGGCCATGGCGCGCAGCGCCTCGTTGACCTCCGGGCGGGCGACCTCGGCGCGGCGCAGGCGCATGCAGCGGCCGTCGTCGGTGTGGACGCAGAGCACGCCGCCCTTCTGGCTGGGGCGCAGCTCGAGGTGCTTGACGTGGTCGACGGTGGCGACGTGGAACCGGCCGACCTGGCGCACGGCCACCCAGCCGTCGCCGATGAGCACCCGGCGGGCGCGCAGCAGGTACGCCGCCACGAGCAGGGAGGCGCCGGCGCCCAGCAGCGACCAGGCCGCGCGCCCGGAGGCGACGTAGGCCGGCACCCAGAGCAGCGCGACCACGAGCAGGCTGACGAGCGCCTCGCCGAGCGGGACGCCCGCCGACGCCCGGGCGCGGCCGGGCAGGCCCGCGCGCGTCCAGGTCGCGGCGGTGGTGTGGGGCGCCGTGCGGCGCAGCCGGCGGGCGGCAGCGCGCTGGGACGGCGGTCGGACGACGCGGGCGCGGCGGGGCCGCTCCGCCAGGACGAGGGGGCTGACGGACACGAGGACCTCCGGGGTCAGGGTGGAGCGTGTGGCTGTCCTCACACATGACCGCGCCAGACGTTGTGCAAACGCGCTGGCGCGATCGGGCCGGACGCGGCGCCACGGGCGCCTGTCCGCCGTGCCGACGCACGGGCACGCGGTCGTGGGACGCCCGGGGCAGGAGCGCACGCGTGGGGCTGCAGCGACCGCGCGCGCGGCGCACCGCGTGCCGCACCACCGCCGGAGGGCGGCGCGGGGAGCGGCGCCCGGGGACGGGGTCAGCAGACGTGGCGGCCGCGGGGGCGCGGGGCGCCCGGGGCCGTGCGCACCAGCCGCAGGTGCGGCGGGTGCGAGTGGTGCTCGACGAACCCCAGGCGGGCCAGCAGCCGCAGCGAGGGCTCGTTGCCCGGCAGCACGTGCGCGGTGAGCAGCCGGACGCCGGGCTGGCGCTCGGTCCAGGCGCACAGCACGGCGACGGCCTCGGTGCCGAGGCCCTGCCCGCGGGCGGGCGCCGCCAGGCCGTAGCCCAC
>CANKBT010000329.1 GCA_947479995.1 Frankiaceae bacterium
TGGGCAGGCGGAAGGGCTTGCCGAGCGGGCCGACGACGTCGACCCGGTCGCCGGGCCGGCGGGCCGACAGCCACGCGGTGCCCTTGCCGTGCACGGAGAAGACGAACTCGACGGTGCCGCCGTAGACGCCCCGCTCCTTGACGTCGTAGATGGCGAACGCGCGGCGCAGCAGCATCGCCGACTCGGGGCCGCCGACCTGCACCGCGAGGAAGTGGCCGGGACGGGTGAGCTCGGGCAGCCCGGGGGCCACCACGGTCATCGCCTGGTAGGCCCCAACGCGCTTGACCGACAGGACCTCGCCGAGCACCTGGACGGGCACTAGGCACCGCCCCTCAGGCCGCGGTGGTGCTCCTGCAGCGGGGTGACGCCGGCGTCGCCGCGCAGCAGCGCCTCGATGCCCTGCACGCAGGCCGCGAGCGCGGGCGTCGTGGTGATGCACGGGACCCCGCGGGCGACGGCGGCGGTGCGGATCTCGTAGCCGTCGAGCCGGCCGCTGACGCCCCGCGGCGTGTTGACGATGAGGTCGACGCGGCCGTCGAGCACGAGCGGCACGACGTCGTCGCCGGCGCCCTCGGAGTGCTTGCCGACGACCGTGCACGCGACGCCGTTGCGGCGCAGCACCTCGGCGGTGCCCTCGGTCGCGAGCACGGCGAAGCCGAGGTCGGCCAGCCGCTTGACCGGGAAGACCATCGCCCGCTTGTCGCGGTTGGCGACGCTGACGAACACCGTGCCCTTGGTCGGCAGCTCGCCGTACGCCGCGCTCTGGCTCTTGGCGAAGGCGGTGCCGAAGACGGCGTCGATGCCCATGACCTCGCCGGTCGACTTCATCTCCGGGCCGAGCACGGTGTCGACGCCGCGGAAGCGGCCGAAGGGCAGCACCGCCTCCTTGACCGAGATCGGGGCGTCGTGCGGGGTGTCGGCGCCGTCGCCCTGCGCCGGCAGCACGCCCTCGGCGCGCAGGTCGGCGATGGAGGTGCCGAGCATGACCCGGGCGGCGGCCTTGGCCAGCTGCACGGCCGTCGCCTTGCTCACGAACGGCACCGTGCGGCTGGCGCGCGGGTTGGCCTCCAGCACGTACAGGACGTCGTCCTTGAGGGCGTACTGGACGTTGAGCAGGCCGCGCACCCCGACGCCCTCGGCGATGCGCTGGGTGCTGTCGCGGATGCGCAGCACCTCCGAGCGGCCGAGCGTGATGGGCGGCAGCGCGCACGCGGAGTCGCCGGAGTGGATGCCGGCCTCCTCGATGTGCTCCATGACGCCGCCGAGGTAGAGGTCGGTGCCGTCGTAGAGGGCGTCGACGTCGATCTCGACGGCGTCTTCGAGGAAGCGGTCGACGAGCACCGGCGCGTCGGGCCCGATGAGGGTCGAGCGCTCGACGTAGTCGACGAGCATCGCGTCGCCGTAGACGATCTCCATGCCGCGGCCGCCGAGGACGTACGACGGGCGCACGAGCACGGGGTAGCCGATGTCCTCGGCGATCTGCCGCGCCTCGTCGTAGGTGGTGGCCATGCCGTGGCGGGGCGCGAGCAGCCCGGCCTCGGCGAGCACCTGCCCGAAGGCGCCGCGGTCCTCGGCGAGGTGGATGGCCTCGGGGGTGGTGCCGACGACCGGCACGCCGAGGTCCTTGAGCTCCTGCGCGAGGCGCAGCGGCGTCTGCCCGCCGAGCTGCACGACGACGCCGACGAGGCGGCCGCCGCCCTGCCGGGCGCTCTCGCGCTCGGCCTCGACGACCTCGAGCACGTCCTCGACGGTGAGCGGCTCGAAGTAGAGCCGGTCGCTGGTGTCGTAGTCGGTGCTGACGGTCTCGGGGTTGCAGTTGACCATCACGGTCTCGTAGCCGGCGTCGGCGAGCGCGAACGACGCGTGCACGCAGGCGTAGTCGAACTCGATGCCCTGGCCGATGCGGTTGGGCCCGCTGCCGAGGATGAGCACCTTCTCGCGGCTGGACGGCGCGACCTCGGTCTCCTCGTCGTACGACGAGTAGTGGTACGGCGTCTTCGCCTCGAACTCGGCGGCGCAGGTGTCGACGGTCTTGTAGACCGGCCGGACGCCGAGCGACCAGCGCAGGTCGCGCACCTCGGCCTCGGTGCGCCCGGTCACCCGGGCGACCTGCAGGTCGCTGGTGCCGAGGCGCTTGGCGCGCCGCAGCAGCGCCTCGTCGAGCTCGCCCGCCTCCAGGTCGCGGCGCAGCTCGACGAGCTGCAGCAGCTGGTCGAGGAACCACGGGTCGATGCGCGTCGCCTCGTGGGCCTGCTCCACGGTCGCGCCGAGGCGCAGCGCGCGCTCGACGTCGTGGAGCCGGCCGTCGTGCGGGGTGCGGGCGGCGTCGAGGGCGTCCTGCGCGGTGCCGGGCGGGTCGTCGGCGGTCCAGAAGCCGCCGGGCACCTGCTCCAGGCTGCGCATCGCCTTCTGCAGCGCCTCGGGGAAGCTGCGGCCGAGGGCCATCGCCTCGCCGACGCTCTTCATCGTCGTCGTCAGCTCGGGGTCGGCGCCGGGGAACTTCTCGAACGCGAAGCGCGGCACCTTGACGACGACGTAGTCCAGCGACGGCTCGAAGCTGGCGGGCGTCTCGCGGGTGATGTCGTTCGGGATCTCGTCGAGGGTGTAGCCGACGGCGAGCTTGGCGGCGATCTTGGCGATCGGGAAGCCGGTGGCCTTGGAGGCCAGCGCGCTCGAGCGCGAGACGCGCGGGTTCATCTCGATGACGATGACCCGGCCGTCCGCCGGGTTGACGGCGAACTGGATGTTGCAGCCGCCGGTGTCGACGCCGACCGCGCGGATGACGTCGATCGAGATGTCGCGCAGCCGCTGGTACTCGCGGTCGGTGAGCGTCATCGCCGGCGCGACGGTGATCGAGTCGCCGGTGTGCACGCCCATGGGGTCGAGGTTCTCGATCGAGCAGATGACGACCACGTTGTCGGCGCGGTCGCGCATGAGCTCGAGCTCGTACTCCTTCCACCCGAGGATCGACTCCTCGAGCAGCACCTCGGTGGTGGGGCTGGCCGCCAGGCCGCCGCCGGCGATGCGGTGCAGCTGCTCCTCGTCGTGGGCGACGCCCGAGCCCGAGCCGCCCATCGTGAAGGACGGGCGCACGACGACGGGGTAGCCGAGGTCCTCGACCGCGGCCAGCACCTCGTCCATCGTGTGGCACACCGCGCTGCGCGCGCTCTCGGCGCCGATGGACTCGACCACCTGCTTGAAGGCCTGGCGGTCCTCGCCGCGGTGGATGGCGTCGACGTCGGCGCCGATGAGCTCGACCCCGAACTCCTCGAGCACGCCCGCCTCGTGCAGGGCGATCGCGGCGTTGAGCGCCGTCTGCCCGCCGAGGGTCGCCAGCAGCGCGTCGGGGCGCTCGCGCTCGATGACCTTGCGGACGAACTCCGGGGTGATCGGCTCGACGTAGGTGGCGTCGGCGAACTCCGGGTCGGTCATGATCGTCGCCGGGTTGGAGTTGATGAGGGTGACCCGCAGGCCCTCCTCGCGCAGCACCCGGCAGGCCTGGGTGCCGGAGTAGTCGAACTCCGCGGCCTGGCCGATGAGGATCGGCCCGGAGCCGATCACCAGCACGTGGTGCAGGTCGTCACGCCGTGGCACGGGTCCCCCTCGTCTCGGACATCTGCTCGACGAA
>CANKBT010000330.1 GCA_947479995.1 Frankiaceae bacterium
CACCGACATCCGCTTCGGCCTGGCGGCCATCCGCAACGTCGGCGCCAACGTCGTCGCGTCGGTCGTCGCGGCGCGCGAGGCCAAGGGCCGGTTCGCCGACTTCGCCGACTACCTGCGCAAGGTCGACGCGATCGCGTGCAACAAGAAGACCGTCGAGTCGCTCGTCAAGGCCGGCGCCTTCGACTCGCTGGGCCACACCCGCAAGGGCCTGCAGGCCGTGCACGCCGACGCCGTCGACCTCTGCATGTCGACCAAGCGCCGGGAGGCCGAGGGGCAGTTCGACCTGTTCGGCGGCACCGGCGCGGTCGAGGACGACGTCTTCGACGTGCGCATCCCGCTGGGGGAGTGGGACAAGTCGCTGCTGCTCGCCCACGAGCGCGAGATGCTCGGGCTCTACGTCTCGGACCACCCGCTGCTCGGCGTCGAGCACGTCATCGCCGCGGCAGTCGACTGCACCGTCAGCGCGCTGAGCGAGAAGGAGGACGGCGCCAAGGTCCTCATCGGCGGCATCCTGTCGAGCGTCGTGCGCAAGGTGACCAAGAAGGGCGACGCCTGGGCGCTCGTCACCCTGGAGGACCTCGAGGGCGCGATCGAGGTGATGTTCTTCCCGGCGTCCTACCAGGGCGCGGCGGTGCAGCTCGTCGAGGACGCCGTCGTGCTCGTGCGCGGCCGGCTCGACCGGCGCGAGGACGTCCCCAAGGTCATCGCCAGCGAGGTGATCGTCCCCGACCTGTCGACCGGCCCGCGCGGCCCGGTGCTCGTCGCGGTGCCGACGCAGCGCGTCACGCCGCCGGTCGTCGAGCGGCTCAAGGAGGTGCTGTCGGCGCACCCCGGCACCACCGAGGTGCACCTGCAGCTCGTCAGCTCCGCCGGCACCAAGACCGTGCGGCTCGACGACCGGCTGCGCGTCACCGCCGACGGGTCGCTCTACGCCGACCTCAAGGCGCTGCTCGGCCCGGGCTGCCTCGGCGCGTCCGCCTAGGGCAGGCTGGTCCCGTGAGCGAGAGAGCATGAACCCCGTACGCCTGTGCGCCGGCACCCTCGAGGTCGAGCACCCCGACCAGGTGCTGCTCGACTACCTCGACCCGCGCAACGGCTACGCCTTCACGGCGTACGACGGGCTCGTCACCAACGGCGCGCCCGCGCTCGTCGACGGCGACCTGCTCGCGCCCAACCTCATCGGCACCGAGGTCGACCGCTCCCGCTTCCTGCTGCTGCGCGAGCTGCTGCCGCGCATCGCCGGGGTCGCCGACCTGCCCGCGGTCGCCCTGCAGGACGCCGACGACGCCGTGGTCGGCGAGGTCGCCGCGCTGTTCGCCGTGCTCGACGACGCGCCGTACGCCGGCCGCGGCGTGCGCGGCACGATCCTGAGCAAGGTGCTGCACCGCAAGCGCCCGGACCTCGTGCCGCTCTACGACTCGCGCATCTTCGAGAGCTACACCGCGCCCGGCGCCATCGAGCGCAGCGCCCACCGCACCTGGCGCGCGTCGATGACGCTGCTGCTGCAGCACATGCGCGCCGACCTGCAGCGCGAGCAGGCGGCCTTCGACGAGCTGGTCGAGGTCGCGGCGGGCGCCGGCGCGCGGCTGACCCGGCTGCGGGTGCTCGACGTGCTGGTGTGGCGCACGGCCGAGGCGTGGCACTGACCGCTCCCGCGCGCGGGCGGCCGCTGCTCGACGGCGCCGACGTGCGCGCCTTCGCGGTGACGACCGTCGCGCTCGTGCTCGCGGGCGCGCCGCTCGGCCTGCTGTGGCAGGCGCTCGCGCCGCGCGGCGAGGTCGGCCGCAACCCCGCCGGCGACCTCGTGCTCGCCGACGTCGAGGACAAGGCCTTCATCGCCGCCGACGCCACGCTGTTCCTGCTCGGCGCGGCCGTCGGCGCGGTCGCGGGGCTGCTCGCCTGGCGGTGGGGGCGCCGCGTCGCCGTCGGCGTGGTGCTCGGGCTCGCGGTCGGCGGCGTGCTGGGCGCGGTGGTCGCCGAGCGCACCGGGGTGCTCGTCGACGACCAGCGCGGCACGTTCGCCTCCGGCGAGCGCCAGCAGGCCGACGGCGTGCCGCTCGCCCTGCCCAACGCGCTCATCACCGAGAACGGCCGCACCGTCGCGGTGCTGCTCGGCTGGCCGGCCGCGGCCACCCTGGTCTTCGCCGGGCTCGCCGCCGCGCGCCCGCAGCGCCTGCCCGACGAGTAGCCCGCCTCAGTTCGGGCTGAAGGGCACCCGCGCCAGGTCGGGCGCCGGCGCCGAGCGGAGCGTGCGCAGCAGCACCGCCTCGCGCCGCAGCACGCGCAGCTCGGCGCGCAGCCGGGCGACGCCGTCCGGCTCGGCGAGCAGGGCCTGGCGCTCGGCGAGGTCGAGCAGCACGGTCGCGCCGACGAGGTGGCTCAAGACGAGCGGCTCGTCCGGCAGGTCGGGCGACGCGACCTCCCCGCCGGTCGCCTCGGCGACCGCCGCCAGGTAGTCGGCGAAGCCCCGGCGCACCGCGCGGTCGAGCACGTCGGCCTCCGCGGCGTCGCCGGGCTCGTCGCCGAGCCAGGTGACCTCGCCGGTGAAGTACGGCCGGTCCTGGTGCAGCGCGTCGAGGCGGAAGCGCTCGCTGCCGACGGCGACGAGCTCGTAGCGCCCGTCGTCCTGCTCCTGCACCGTGCGCAGCCGCGCGGTGCAGCCCACGTCGTGCAGGGCGGTCACGCCGTCGGCACCCACCTCGCGGCCCTCGCGGATGCAGACGACGCCGAACTGCCGCTCGTCCTCGGGCAGCAGCAGCAGCTCCTGCACCATCAGCCGGTAGCGCTCCTCGAAGACGTTGAGCGGGAGCACCAGGCCGGGGAACAGCACCATGCCGAGCGGGAAGAGGGGCAGCCGCTCCGTCACCCCTCCGAGCGTAGGCTGGGACCTCCCACCCAGCCCGTCCGGAGGCCCCCGTGCTCACCCGCATCGACCTGCGCGGACGCCGCGACGCCGACCTGCAGGCGGTGCTGCCGCGCGCCGCCGTCGAGGTCGCGGACGCCGCGGAGCAGGTGCGCCCGGTCGTCGACGACGTCGCCGCCCGCGGGGTCGCGGCCGTGCTCGACGCCTCCGAGCGCTTCGACGGCGTGCGGCCGGAGCACCTGCGCGTGCCCGCCGCCGCGCTGGCCGACGCCCTGGCGGGCCTCGACCCCGACGTGCGGGCCGCGCTGGAGGACTCCGCGCGCCGGCACCGCGCGCTGTGCGCGGCGCAGCTGCCCGCCGAGCGCACCGTCGGCATCGTCGAGGGCGGCACCGTCACCGAGCGATGGCTGCCGGTCGACCGCGTCGGGCTGTACGTGCCGGGCGGGCGTCTCGCCTACCCGAGCAGCGTGGTGATGAACGTCGTGCCGGCGCAGGCCGCCGGCGTGCGCTCGCTCGCCGTCGCCAGCCCGCCGCAGGCGGACGGCCTGCCGCACCGGGTCGTGCTCGCCGCGTGCGCGCTGCTCGGCGTCGAGGAGGTCTACGCCGTGGGCGGCGCGCAGGCCGTCGCGATGCTGGCCTTCGGCACCGAGCAGAGCGCGCCGGTCGACGTCATCACCGGCCCGGGCAACGTCTACGTCGCGGCCGCCAAGCGCCTCGTCCAGGGCCGGGTCGGCATCGACTCCGAGGCGGG
>CANKBT010000331.1 GCA_947479995.1 Frankiaceae bacterium
CGCCCCGCGCGCGACCGAGATCGACGAGGCCGCGGAGTACCCGTGGGACGTCCACGAGGCCATCAAGAAGGCCGACCTCATGGCCATCCACGTGCCGGAGGAGTACGGCGGCGCGGGCGCGGACAAGATCGCGCACTGCATCGTCATCGAGGAGGTCGCGCGGGTCTGCGCCTCGTCCAGCCTCATCCCGATGGGCAACAAGCTCGGCACGACCGGGCTCATCCTGTCCGGCTCGGAGGAGCTGAAGAAGGAGTACCTGCCGGCGGTCGCCGCGGGCGAGGCGACGTTCTCGTACGCGCTGTCCGAGCGCGAGGCGGGCTCGGACGCGGCCTCGATGCGCACGCGTGCGGTGCGCGACGGCGACTCCTACGTGCTCAACGGCACCAAGTGCTGGATCACCGGCGCGGGCGTCAACACGCACTACACGGTCATGGCCGTCACCGACCCCGACAAGGGGGCCAACGGCATCTCGGCCTTCGTCGTGCACGCCGACGACCCCGGCTTCTCGGTCGGCACCAAGGAGCGCAAGCTCGGCATCAAGGGCTCGCCGACCTGCGAGATCTACTTCGAGGACTGCCGCATCCCGGCCAGCCGGATGATCGGCGAGGAGGGCACCGGCTTCAAGACGGCGCTCAAGACGCTCGACCACACCCGCCTCGGCATCGGCGCGCAGGCCGTCGGCATCGCGCAGGGCGCGCTCGACGTCGCCGTCGGCTACGCCAAGGAGCGCCGCCAGTTCGGCAAGGCCATCGCGGAGTTCCAGGGCCTGCAGTTCATGCTCGCCGACATGGCCATGAAGGTGGAGGCCTCGCGCCAGCTGGTCTACGTCGCCGCCGCCAAGGCCGAGCGCGGTGCCCCGGACATGACCTTCGCGAGCAGCGCGGCGAAGTGCTTCGCCTCCGACACCGCGATGAGCGTGACCGTCGACGCCGTCCAGGCGCTCGGCGGCTACGGCTACACCCGCGACTTCCCGGTCGAGCGGATGATGCGGGACGCGAAGATCACGCAGATCTACGAGGGCACGAACCAGGTGCAGCGCATGGTCATGGCGCGCCAGCTGCTCAAGTAGGCGCAGACCACCCCAACGGCCCTACGCCGCGCCGCCCCCGGGGTCGACACAGGGAGGGAGCCTCGTCCCCCCCCCCGAGGTCTCGACCGGAGGAGAGCACCCGTGACCGACCTGGCCGCACCCGCACCCGCCCCTGCTCGGCCCGCCGTCGCGCCCCCGCGCGCGCCGGCCGACGACGCGCCGCACGCGCCCGACCTGCTCGTGCAGGACGTGCCGATGCCGGACGTCGACGCGATGGTCGAACGGACCTTCGCGCTGCTCGCCGACCACGTGCCGCTCAGCCTGCTGCTCGACCTGGCCGGCGGCCCGCACTCGGCCGAGCTGCTCGCCGACGAGCCCGCGGACACCGGCTGGCTCGAGGGCCGCTAGCGCCGGCGCGCGGGCCTAGGCCAGGCGCCGGAGCCCCGGCAGGTCGACGCCCGCGGTCGCGGTGACGCCCTCCTGCGCGAGGGCGTCGCCGCTCGGCACCGCGCCCGGGCACAGCACCAGGCCCGCGCCGGCGCGCAGGGCCGACAGCAGCACCTCGAGCCCGGCGTGCGGGTCGAGGGCCGTGAGCACGCGGTCGGCCGGGCCGAGCCCGAGGTCGGGCACCGCCACGGGCGCGCCCCCGCGCTCGACGACGACGTGCGCCGGCGGGCGCCCGGCCCAGTGGTCGCCGTGCACGGGCAGCTCGGCGCCCGCGTCGAGCACCATGGCGGGCAGGTCGCGCAGCCGGCCGCCGAGCGGCAGGGTCGAGACCGCCAGCACGTCGTCGACGCCCGCGTCGAGCACCTCGCCCGCGAGGCCCGCCGTCGTGAAGGCGACCTCGCAGCCCGCGAGGTCGTCGGGGCGCGCGCCGACGACGACGGCCGCGCCCGACAGGCCCGCGCCGAGCAGCAGCGTCACCGCCTGCCAGTGCAGCGGCAGCAGCAGCCCCACGCGCGCGGGCGGGCCGAGCGAGGCCAGCAGGTTGGCGGTCTTGGCCGCCCAGTTGCCGGCGGTCGCCCCGGACAGCTCGACGCGGGCCGGGCCGTCGAGCAGCGTGACGAGCGGCTGCGCGGGGTCGCGCGGCCCGCGCAGGGGCCCGGTCAGTAGACGCACCCCTCGGTGGCGGCGGTCTGCAGCGGCTCCTCGTCCGCCGGCGCCTCGGCCTCCGGCGCGGGCGCGGTGGCCGGCGGCGGGCCGATCTCGACGTCGACGACGCCCGTGTAGCCCGCGCCGACGACCACCTCGAGGGTGCTGCCGAGGTCCTCGTCGAGCACCAGCTCGGCACCCGGGATCGAGGCGGCGAGGGTGCGGGCGCTGTCGGCCTTGTCGGGGCCGTAGCGCACCTCGGTGGTGGTCGCGCCGCTGCCGCGGTTGCCGGGGTCGCCGACGACCTGGAAGCCCTTGCCCGCGAGGTCCTCGGCGGCGGTGCGGCCCAGGCCCTGCACGCCGGCGCCGTTGAGCACTGAGACGCGGATCGCCCCGGGCCGCACGAACAGGCCGGGCACCGGGGCGGCGCTCGGGCTGGCCGGCGCCTCCTGCGCGGCCGCGAGCTCGGCCGGCGGGCGGTCGGCGCGCAGGCCCGCGAACAGCTCCTCGGCGCGCACGTCGTCGAGCACGACGATCGACTCGCCGGCGTCCGAGCGGCCGTTGGTGTCGCTGAACGGCACCGTGGTGAACAGCACGCCGCCGGAGCTGAAGCCCCGCAGGCGCAGCGCCAGGTCGAACAGCTCGTCGGGGTCGAGGCCGTTGTCGACGTCGACGTTGCGCGTGGCGGTGTCGAGGAAGCCGTTGAGCTTGGCCGGGTTGGCGAGCGTGCCGGCGCTCAGCACCTTGCGGAACATCGAGGCGATGAAGTGCTGCTGGCGGCCGATGCGGTCGATGTCGCCGTTCGGCAGCTCCTTGCGCTGCCGCACGAAGGCCAGCGCCTGGTCGCCGCGGACGGTCTGCCGCCCGGCGTCGAGGTCGATGCCGCTGTCGCTCTCCTTGGCCGGCTCGAGCAGGCACACCTCGACCCCGCCGAGCTCGTCGACCATCGCCTGGAAGCCGGCGAAGTCGACGACGACGGCGTTGTCGACGCGGATGCCGGTGAGCTCCTCGAGCGTCGCGACGAGCAGCGGCATGCCGCCCTCGGTGATCGCCGAGTTGATCTTGCCCTCGCGCTCGGGGCGCTGCTCGCCGGTCACCGGGTCGGTGTACGCCGGGATGGTGACGTAGCTGTCGCGCGGGAAGCTGACGAGCTGCGCGGCGTCGCTGTCGCCGTAGAGGTGGGCCAGGATGATCGTGTCGGCGCGCAGGCCGACGACCTCCTCGGAGCCCTCGCCCTGGAACTGGTCGCCGGTCGTGTCGCGGGTGTCGGAGCCGACGAGCAGCACGTTGCGCGCGTCGCGCGGCGCCTCCTCGGGGCGGTCCTGCCCGGGCAGCGCGAGCTCGCCGAAGCGCTCGATGTTGCCGTCGTAGTTGCGGTAGAGCGCGTAGCCGACGCCGGAGGTCGTGAGCACGAGCACCGAGGTGGCGGCGGCGACCCACGACAGGCCGCGGGCGGCGAGGCGCCGGCGCGTGCCCGGCGGCCGGGC
>CANKBT010000332.1 GCA_947479995.1 Frankiaceae bacterium
ACGGGCTTCGAGGGCGACGACAACGCCGCCGTCGTCCTGGGCGCCGACGGCAGCGAGACGGCGGTGCCCCTCGGCAGCAAGGACGCGCTGGCCGATGCCGTCTGGGACCTCGTCGCAGCCCGCCTGTAGCCTGCCGACGACCGTCTCGACCTGCCCCGAGGAGCCCGTGTGTCCCGCCGCCTGTTCACGTCCGAGTCGGTCACGGAGGGGCACCCGGACAAGATCGCCGACGCCATCAGCGACGCGATCCTCGACGCGCTCCTCGCGCAGGACCCCGCGAGCCGGGTGGCCGTCGAGACGCTGATCACGACCGGGCAGGTGCACATCGCCGGCGAGGTCACGACCAAGGCGTGGGCCGACATCCCGGCCCTGGTGCGCAAGACGATCCTCGAGATCGGCTACGACAGCAGCAAGAAGGGCTTCGACGGCGAGAGCTGCGGCGTCAGCGTCTCGATCGGCTCGCAGAGCTCCGACATCGCGCAGGGCGTCGACACCGCCTACGAGGCGCGCGTCGAGGGCGACCAGGACGAGCTCGACCGCCAGGGCGCCGGCGACCAGGGCCTGATGTTCGGCTTCGCCTGCGACGAGACGCCCGAGCTCATGCCGCTGCCGATCGCCCTGGCCCACCGCCTGGCCCGCCGCCTCACCGCGGTCCGCAAGGACGGCTCGGTGCCCTACCTGCGCCCGGACGGCAAGACCCAGGTGACGATCGAGTACGTCGAGGGCAAGCCGGCCCGCCTCGACACGGTCGTCGTCTCCTCGCAGCACGCCGAGGACATCGACATCGAGACCCTGCTCAAGCCCGACATCGCCGAGCAGGTCATCGCCCCCGAGGTCGCCGACCTGGGCCTGGAGACCGAGGGCTACCGCCTGCTGGTCAACCCGACCGGCAAGTTCGTCATCGGCGGGCCCATGGGCGACGCCGGCCTCACCGGCCGCAAGATCATCGTCGACACGTACGGCGGCTACGCCCGCCACGGCGGCGGCGCCTTCTCCGGCAAGGACCCGTCCAAGGTCGACCGCTCCGCGGCGTACGCGATGCGCTGGGTGGCCAAGAACGTCGTCGCCGCCGGGCTCGCGAGCCGCTGCGAGGTGCAGGTGGCCTACGCCATCGGCAAGGCCGAGCCGGTCGGCCTGTTCGTCGACACCTTCGGCACGGGCACCGTCGCCGACGCGGCGCTGCAGGAGGCCATCACCGAGGTCTTCGACCTGCGCCCGGCCGCGATCATCCGCGACCTCGACCTGCTGCGGCCGATCTACGGCCAGACCTCGGCGTACGGCCACTTCGGCCGCGAGCTGCCGGACTTCACCTGGGAGCGGACCGACCGCGCCGAGGCGCTGAGGAAGGCCGCCGGCGCCTGAGGTGGCGCCGCTGCCCGTCGCCCGGGTGGCGGTGGACAGCGGCCTGGCGCACCTCGACCGGCCGTTCGACTACGCCGTCCCCGACGGCGTCCCCGCCGCGCCGGGCTGCCGGGTGCGGGTGCGGTTCGCCGGCCGGCAGGTCGACGGCGTCGTGCTCGAGCGCGCCGCGACGACCGAGCACGCCGGCGCCCTGTCGGCGCTGACGCTCATCAGCCCCGAGCCGGTGGCGTCGCCGGAGGTGCTGGCGCTGTGCCGCGCCATCGCCGACCGCTGCGCGGGCGCGCTGTGGGACGTGCTGCGCCTCGCGCTGCCCCCGCGGCACGCGCGCGTCGAGGCCGAGCGGCCCGTGCACGGCCCGTGGCCGCGGCCGGCCGCGCCCGAGCCCGGCGGCTGGAGCCGCTACGACGCCGGCCCGGCCTTCCTCGCCGCGCTCGCCGCCGGCCGGTCGCCGCGCGCCGTGTGGGGCGCGCTGCCGGGCCCGAGCTGGCCGGGTGAGGTGGCCGCCGCCGTGCGCGCCTGCGCCGCGAGCGGCCGCGGGGCGGTCGTCGTCGTGCCCGACGCGCGCGACCTCGACCGGGTGGGCGCCGCCCTCGGCGACCTCGACCACGTGGTGCTGCGCGCCGACCTGGGCCCGGCCAAGCGCTACCGCGCCTTCCTGCGGCTGCGCCGCGGCGAGAGCCGCGTGGTCGTCGGCACCCGCGCGGCCGCGTACGCACCGGTCGAGGCCCTCGGGCTGGTGGTGCTCTGGGACGACGGCGACGACCTGCACGCCGAGCCGCGCGCGCCCTACCCGCACGCGCGCGACGTGCTGGTGCTGCGCGCCCACCAGGCGGGCGCGGGGGTGCTGCTCGGCGGCTTCGCCCGCACCGCCGAGGCGCAGCTGCTCGTCGAGACCGGGTGGGCGCGGGCGCTGAGCGCCCCGCGCGCGCAGGTGCGCACGACGGCCCCGCGGGTGGCGGGCACCGGCGCCGACGACCTCTCCCGCGACCCGGCGGCGCGCACCGCGCGGCTGCCGGCGCTCGCCTTCGACGCCGCGCGCCGCGCCCTCGGCGAGGGCGCGCCGGTGCTCGTGCAGGTGCCGCGCCGCGGCTACGTCCCGAGCCTGGCCTGCCGCCGCGACGGCACGCCGGCCCGCTGCGCGGTCTGCGCCGGGCCGCTCGGCGCGAGCAGCGGCCACGCCGTCGCGGCGTGCCGCTGGTGCGGGCACCTGGCGGGCGACTGGCGCTGCCCGGAGTGCGGCGGTGCGGCGCTGCGGGCGGTCGTCGTCGGCAGCCGCCGCACCGCCGAGGAGCTCGGGCGGGCGTTCGCGGGCGTCGTCGTGCGCACGTCCGGGCGCGAGGAGGTGCTGGCGACCGTGCCCGGCGGGCCCGCGCTGGTCGTCGCGACGCCCGGCGCCGAGCCGGTCGCCGACGGCGGCTACGGCGCCGTGCTGCTGCTCGACGCGTGGTCGGCGCTCGGCCGGGCCGACCTGCGGGCGGGGGAGGAGGCGCTGCGCCGGTGGTACGCCGCGGCCGCCCTGGCCCGCAGCGCCGCGGACGGCGGCCGCGTTGTGGTGGTCGCCGACCAGGCGCTGCCCGCGGTGCAGGCCCTCGTGCGCTGGGACCCCGCGACCGCCGCCGCCCGCGAGCTGGCCGACCGCGCCGACCTCGGCTTCCCGCCCGCGACGCGGATGGCGGCGGTCGACGGCCCGCCGCCGGCGCTCGCCGAGGTGGCCGCCGCGCTGCAGGGCTGGGAGCTGCTCGGGCCGGTGCCGCACGGCGACGCCGAGCGCCTGCTGGTGCGCGCGCCTCGCGCCCGGGGGGCGGAGCTGTCGGCCGCGCTGCGCGCCGTGCAGGCCGCGCGCAGCGCCCGCAAGGCCGACGCGGTGCGGGTCGAGGTCGACCCGCACGCCCTCGGCTGACGGGCGACCGGGCAGCCTGCGCCCGGTGCGCGCGGCGCGCCACCCGGACGGCGCAACGGCGGGGCGGCCGGGCGGCGCGCCGCAGCCGCGAGACCGGTGCGCGCCCCCTGTTCGGCTCGCCGGGGGCTGGGCACACTCCGTGACGGTGAGGGTGCTCCTTGCTCCAGGGCAGCCCCCGCGCGCGACGGCAACGCCTCGCGCGCCCGACCGACGTCGACCCCCGGCGACGCACGAGGAAGGACACACGTTGCCCGCCGCGGTGCCGCCCCGCCTGCCGCACGGCGCCGCCGCCGCGGCGCTGGCCGCCACGCCCGTCCGCTCCGCCGGCGGCCCGCCGCCGCGCCCC
>CANKBT010000333.1 GCA_947479995.1 Frankiaceae bacterium
CGGGCTGCCGTGGTCGAGGCACTGGTGCTCAACGCGACGTACGAGCCGCTGTGCGTCGTCCCGTCGCGCCGCGCGGTCGTGCTCTGCCTCACCAGCAAGGCGGTGGCCGTCGCCGACACCGGCGCTGTCGTGCACAGCGCCCGCACCTCGCTGCCGGTGCCGTCGGTCGTGCGGCTGACCCGGTTCGTGCGGGTGCCGTACCGCGCGACCGTGCCGCTGACGCGCAAGGCGGTGTTCGCCCGCGACGGCGGCCGCTGCGTCTACTGCGGCGCCGCGGCGACGAGCCTGGACCACGTCGTGCCCAAGAGCCGAGGCGGCCCGCACACCTGGGACAACGTCGTGTCGGCCTGCGCCCGCTGCAACCACCTCAAGGCCGACCGGGCCGTCTCGGAGATGGGCTGGCGGCTGCGCCGGCCACCGACCGCGCCCAGCGGCTCGGCCTGGCGGGTCGTCGGCGCGCGCCGCGTCGACCCGACCTGGCAGCCGTGGCTCGACGGCCTGCCGGTGTGGCAGGAGGCCCTGGAGGAGCCGGCGTAGGCAGGGCCCGCCGGGGCAGGCCCCTCCCGTGCCGCTCCCCGACGACCTCACCGCCCTCGCCGACGCGCTCGGGGTGGCCACCTCGTACGAGGACTGGTCCGGCCGGCCGGTCGAGGTCTCCGCGCGGGCGGTCGTCGGCGCGCTCGAGGCGCTCGGGGTCGACGCCACGACGCCGGCCGCGCGGGCCGAGGCGCTCGCGGCGCACGAGGCCGCCCCCTGGCAGCGCGCGGTGCCGCACGGCACCGTGGTGCGCCAGGGCGAGCCGGCCGTGCTCGCCCTGCGGGGCGAGCGGCTGCGGCTGGTGCTCGAGGACCGCACCGCCCTCGACGTCGCCGTCGACGCACCCGTGCTCGAGGAGCGCGACGGCCGGTCGCTGCGGGAGGTGCCGCTGCCGGACGACCTGCCGCTCGGCTGGCACCGGGTCGAGTCCGACGGCGACGAGGGCGTGCTCGTCGTCGCGCCGGCCCGCATCCCCGTGCCCGAGGACCGCGCCTGGGGCTGGATGGTGCAGCTCTACGCGCTGCGCAGCGCCGGCTCGTGGGCCGTCGGCGACTACGCCGACCTGCGCACGGTGGTCGCCCGTACCGCGGCCGACGGCGGCGGCGTCGTGCTCGCCAACCCGCTGCACGCCGAGACGCCGGTGCTGCCGCTCAACCCCTCGCCGTACAGCCCGTCGAGCCGGCGCTTCCGCTCGCCGCTGTGGCTGCGCGTCGAGGACGTGCCCGAGCACGCGGCCGCGCCCGCCGCGCTGCAGCAGCAGGTCGCCGCCCTGCGCCCGCCGACCGACCCCGAGCGCGTCGAGCGCGACCCGGCGTGGACGGCCAAGCTCGCCGCGCTCGAGCTGCTGTGGCCGCTGCACCGCGTCGACGCGCTGGCCGCCTTCCGCGCCGAGCGCGGCGCGCCGCTCGAGGGCTTCGCGCTGTTCTGCGCGCTGGCCGAGGAGCACGGCGTGCCGTGGCAGGAGTGGCCCGAGGACCTGCGCCGGCCCGACGGCGCGGGCGTGCCCGGCGCCCGCGCGCGCTGCGCCGACCGGATCGCCTTCTGGTGCTGGGTGCAGCTGCTCGTCGACGAGCAGCTGCAGGCCGTCGCCGCCGCCTCCTCGGAGATGGCCGTCGGGGTCGTGCACGACCTCGCGGTCGGCGTCGACGCCGGCGGCGCCGATGCCTGGGCGCTGCAGGACGCGCTGGCCCTGCGGACCACCGTCGGCGCACCGCCCGACTCGTTCAACCAGCAGGGCCAGGACTGGGGCCTGCCGCCGTGGCGCCCCGACCGCCTGCGCGAGCTCGGCTGGGCGCCGTACCGCGAGCTCGTGCAGGGCGTGCTCCGGCACGCCGGCGGCGTCCGCATCGACCACGTGATGGGGCTGTTCCGGCTCTGGTGGGTTCCCGCCGGCGGCAGCGCGGCCGACGGCACCTACGTGGCGTACGACGCCGACGCCATGCTCGGCGTGCTGGCGCTGGAGGCGGTGCGCGCGGGCGCCGTCGTCGTCGGCGAGGACCTCGGCACCGTCGAGGACCGCGTGCGCACGGCGCTCGACGCCACGGGGGTGCTCGGCAGCGCGGTGCTGTGGTTCGAGACCGAGGACGACGCGCCCGTCGAGCCGGCGCGGTGGCGCCGCGCGACGATGGCCAGCGTCACCACGCACGACCTGCCGACCGCCGCCGGGTTCCTCGCCGACGAGCACGTGCGGGTGCGCGACGCGCTCGGGCAGCTCGGCGTGCCGCTCGAGGAGGAGCAGGAGCGGGTGCGCGCCGAGCGCGCCGCCCTGCTGGCGATGCTCGAGCGCACCGGCCTGCTGGCGGAGTGCGACGGCGACGCCGCGCTCGCCATGCACGCCGCGCTCGTCGCCTCGCCGAGCCTGCTCGTGCTCGCCGCCCTCGGCGACGCGGTCGGCGACCTGCGCCAGCCGAACCTGCCGGGCACCGTCGACGAGTACCCGAACTGGCGCCTGCCGGTCGCCGGGCCGGACGGCCACGGCCTGCCCCTCGAGGAGCTGCTGGCGCACCCGGGGGTGGCCCGGCTCACCGCCCTGCTCCGTTCGGTAGGTTCGCAGCACGCCAGACCCCCGGCGACGACGGACCAGCCCCGACGACGTGAAGGACAGACGTGAGCCGCCCACGAGCCCGCGCCGCCCGCCTGGCGGCCGCGCTGACCAGCCTGACCAGCGCCGGCGTGCTGCTCCTGGCCGCGCCCGCCCAGGCCGCCAACGAGCGCCTCGGCCCGATGGAGGGCGCCGACCTCGAGAGCGGCATCTCCGTCGGGGAGGGGCTCCTGCTGTTCGTCGCCGCGCCGCTGGGGCTGCTGCTGCTGCTCGCCGCCCTCACGCTGCTGCCGGGCGCCAAGCGCTCCGAGCGCTACCGCCCCGGCCGCGCCTGGGGTGCCGCGCCGGTGTGGTTCTCCGGCCCGCCGGACCCGGTCGCCGCCGTCGACGCCGCCCAGCCGGGCGCCGAGACGAGGGGTGGGGCCAGTGGCACCTGGTAGCCAGCAGGTGACCTCCGGGCTCCCGCCGCGCACGCAGGACCGCGTCGACGAGGTGCTGCGCGGCATCCGCGAGGAGAACGGCCTCGACGTCTCCGTGCTCGTCGGCGACCTCCAGCTCGACGACCTCCAGGGCTTCCGCGCCGGCGCCGAGCGGCTGCACGCCGCGCTCGGCGCGCGGTCCGCGCACGCCGTGCTCATCGTCGTCGCGCCCGGCCAGCGCCGGGTCGAGGTCGTCACCGGCGAGGGCATCCGCCGGCGCGTGCCCGACCGCGTCTGCGCCCTCGCGGTGCTGTCGATGACGACCGCCTTCGCCGGCGGCGACCTCGGCAGCGGCATCATCGACGGCCTGCGCCAGATCGCCGACGCCGCCGGCCGCGGCCCGGCGCTGCCGGCCGGCACGGGCGGCGACCAGCGCACGGGCCCGCACGGCGAGGCCGGCGACCCCGACGCGCCGCACACGCCGCCCCGCACGCCGCAGGCGCTGCAGGGCGCGCCGGACCCCGCCAGCCACTAGCCCGTCCGACCGCGCCCAACAAC
>CANKBT010000334.1 GCA_947479995.1 Frankiaceae bacterium
CCCAAGAGATGGGCATCCCGTTCCTGGCGACCAACGACCTGCACTACACCAACCCCGAGGACGCCAAGGCGCACGAGGTGCTGCTGTGCGTGCAGTCGGGCAAGACGATGGCCGACCCGGGCCGCTTCAAGTTCGACGCGCAGGACTTCTACCTGAAGAGCCCGCGCGAGATGCGCGACCTGTGGCGCGAGTTCCCCGAGGCCTGCGACAACACGCTGCTCATCGCCGAGCGCGCCGACATGACGTTCCACGAGGGCGCCGACCTCATGCCGCGCGTGCCGGTGCCGGACGGCTACAGCGAGGACACCTGGCTGCGCGAGCAGGTGCACGACGGGCTGCGCGCGCGCTTCGCGCCGCACCCGGTGCCCGAGGGGCACACGCGGCAGGCCGACTACGAGGTCGACGTCATCGTGAAGATGGGCTTCCCCGGCTACTTCCTGGTGACCGCCGACCTGTGCCGCCACGCCAAGGCCAGCGGCATCCGCGTCGGCCCGGGCCGCGGCAGCGCGGCCGGCTCCCTCGTGGCGTACGCGCTGTCGATCACCGACCTCGACCCGATCAAGCACAAGCTGCTGTTCGAGCGCTTCCTCAACCCCGAGCGCATCTCGATGCCCGACATCGACCTCGACTTCGACGAGCGCCGGCGCGGCGACATGATCCGCTACGCCACCGAGAAGTACGGCGAGGAGCGCGTCAGCCAGATCATCACCTACGGCACGATCAAGGCGAAGCAGGCCGTCAAGGACTCCGCCCGCGTGCTCGGCTACCCGTTCGCCACCGGCGACAAGATCACCAAGGCGATGCCGCCGGCCGTCATGGGCAAGGACGTGCCGCTGTCGGGCATCTTCGACCCGACCCACAAGCGCTACGCCGAGGCCGGCGAGTTCCGCGCGCTCTACGACAGCGACCCCGACGCCAAGGCCGTGGTCGACACCGCGCTCGGGCTCGAGGGCCTCAAGCGGCAGTGGGGCGTGCACGCCGCCGGCGTCATCCTGTGCCGCGAGCCGCTGCTCGACGTCATCCCGATCCAGCGCCGCGAGCAGGACGGCGCGATCATCACGCAGTTCGACATGGGCGCCTGCGAGACGCTCGGGCTGCTCAAGATGGACTTCCTGGGGCTGCGCAACCTCACCGTCCTCGACGACTGCCTCAAGCACATCCAGGCCAACCGGGGCGAGGTCGTCGTCCTCGAGGACCTCGACGAGATGGAGAGCGACCCCAAGACCTACGAGCTGCTGTCGCGGGGCGACACGCTCGGCGTCTTCCAGCTCGACGGCGGGCCGATGCGCTCGCTGCTGCGCTCGATGCAGCCCGACCGCTTCGAGTCGATCTCGGCCGTGCTCGCGCTCTACCGGCCGGGCCCGATGGGCGTCAACGCCCACAACGACTACGCCGACCGCAAGACCGGCCGCAAGCCGGTCGTGCCCATCCACCCCGAGCTGGGGGAGGCGCTCGAGGACATCCTCGGCGACACGTACGGCCTGATCGTGTACCAGGAGCAGGTCATGGCCATCGCGCAGAAGCTGGCGGGCTACACGCTCGGCAACGCCGACCTGCTGCGCCGCGCGATGGGCAAGAAGAAGCGCGAGATCCTCGACAAGGAGTACGTCCCGTTCCGCGACGGGATGAAGGCCAACGGCTACTCCGACGCCGCCATCAAGACGCTCTGGGACACCCTGGTCCCCTTCGCCGACTACGCCTTCAACCGCGCGCACACCGCCGGCTACGGGCTCGTCAGCTTCTGGACGGCCTACCTCAAGGCCAACTACCCGGCGGAGTACATGGCGGCGCTGCTCACCAGCGTCCGCGACGACAAGGACAAGTCGGCGATGTACCTCGCCGAGTGCCGGCGCATGGGCATCAAGGTGCTGCCGCCCGACGTCAACGACTCCGACGCCGACTTCACCCCGCGCGGCACCGACATCCGCTTCGGCCTGGCGGCCATCCGCAACGTCGGCGCCAACGTCGTCGCGTCGGTCGTCGCGGCGCGCGAGGCCAAGGGCCGGTTCGCCGACTTCGCCGACTACCTGCGCAAGGTCGACGCCGTCGCCTGCAACAAGAAGACCGTCGAGTCGCTGGTCAAGGCGGGCGCCTTCGACTCGCTCGGCCACACCCGCAAGGGCCTGCAGGCCGTGCACGCCGACGCCATCGACCTGTGCATGTCGACCAAGCGCCGCGAGGCCGAGGGCCAGTTCGACCTGTTCGGCGGCAGCGACGACGTCGAGGACGACGTCTTCGACGTCCGCATCCCGGTGGGGGAGTGGGACAAGGCGCTGCTGCTCGCGCACGAGCGCGAGATGCTCGGGCTGTACGTCTCGGACCACCCGCTGCTCGGTGTCGAGCACGTCATCGCGGCCGCGGTCGACTGCCCGGTCTCGGCGCTGGCCGACAAGGAGGACGGCGCCAAGGTCGTCATCGGCGGGATCCTGTCCAGCGTCGTGCGCAAGGTGACCAAGAAGGGCGACGCCTGGGCGCTGGTCACCCTGGAGGACCTCGAGGGCGCGATCGAGGTGATGTTCTTCCCGGCCGCCTACCAGGGCGCCGCAGTGCAGCTCGTCGAGGACGCCGTCGTGCTGGTGCGCGGCCGGCTCGACCGGCGCGAGGACGTCCCGAAGGTGATCGCCACCGAGGTGGTCGTGCCCGACCTGTCGACCGGTCCGCGCGGCCCCGTGCTGGTCGCCGTGCCGACCCAGCGGGTCACCCCGCCGGTCGTGGAGCGGCTCAAGGAGGTGCTGGCCGCGCACCCCGGCACCACCGAGGTGCACCTGCAGCTGGTGAGCTCCGGCGGCACCAAGACGGTGCGGCTGGACGACCGGTTGCGCGTCACCGCCGACGGCTCGCTGTACGCCGACCTCAAGGCGCTGCTCGGCCCGGGCTGCCTCGGCGCCTCGGCCTGAGGCAGGCTGCACCCATGGACCCCGTACGGCTGTGCGCCGGGACGCTGGAGGTCGAGCACCCCGACCAGCTGCTGCTGGACTACCTCGACGCGCGCAACGGCTACGCCTTCACCGCCTACGACGGCCTGGTGACCAACGGCTCGGCCGAGCTGGTCGACGGCGACCTGCTCGCCCCGAACCTCATCGGCACCGAGGTCGACCGCGACCGCTTCCTGCTGCTGCGCGAGCTGATGCCGCGCATCGCCGGCGTGGCCGAGCTGCCGGGCGTCGCGCTGCAGGACGCCTCCGACGGCGAGATCGCCGAGGTCGCCGCGCTGTTCGCGGTGCTGGACGACGCGCCGTACGCCGGCCGCGGCGGCGTGCGCGGCACCATCCTGAGCAAGGTGCTGCACCGCAAGCGGCCCGACCTCGTGCCGCTGTACGACAGCCGCATCTTCGAGAGCTACACCGCCCCGGGCGCCATCGAGCGCGTCGCCCACCGCTCCTGGCGCGCGTCGATGACGCTGCTGCTGCAGCAGATGCGCGACGACCTGCAGCGCGAGGCGGCCGCCTTCGACGAGCTCGACGCGGTCGCCAGCGGCGCCGGCGCGCGGCTGACGCGGCTGCGCGTGCTCGACGTCCTCGTGTGGCGCACCGCCGAGGCCTGGCACTGAC
>CANKBT010000335.1 GCA_947479995.1 Frankiaceae bacterium
CCCCGACGTCGCGTCCCGCCCGCCGGTCGGCGGCAACCACAGCGGCTACTGGCAGAACTGCGGCGTCTACACCGAGCCCGTCGTCAACGAGCACGCGGTGCACAGCCTCGAGCACGGCGCCGTCTGGATCACCTACCAGCCCGAGCTGCCCGCCGACCAGGTCAGCCAGCTCGAGTCGCTCGTCAGCGGCGACGCGTACGGGATGATCAGCCCCTACCCGGGCCAGTCCGACCCGGTCGTCGTCAGCTCGTGGGGCCGGCAGATCAGCGCGCAGAGCGCCACCGACCCGCAGGTCGCGCAGTTCGTGCAGACCTACTCCGACGGCCCGCAGAAGCGCGAGGTCGGCGCCAGCTGCCAGGGGCAGATCGACCAGCCCGGCACGGTGCCCTTCGTCGTGACGCCGGACGGCAGCGGCATCGTCCCCGGCCCGACCGACGGCCCGACCGTCCCGGCCAGCGGCTCGACCGACGGCGGCACCGACCCGGGCACCCTGCCCTCGGCCGAGCCGACCACCGTCCCGGAGCCCGGCCAGGTCACGCCCGGCGTGCCGGCGCCCGCCCCCGCGGGCTAGCGCGGGCGGTCGCGCCGCCCGGGCGGCCCGCCAGGCGCCCGTCAGGCGCCCGTCAGGCGCTGGGCAGGCCCGCGAGGCGCCGGACGGTCTCGATGAGCTCGTCGGGGTCGAACGGCTTGGTGAGGTAGGCGTCGACGCCGATCCGGCTGCCGCGCTGCAGGTCGGCCTCCTGCGCGCGGGCCGACAGCAGCACGACCTTCACGTCGGCCGTGGCGGGGTCCTCGCGGAGCCGGCTCGCGGTCTCCCAGCCGTCCAGCCGCGGCATCATGATGTCGAGCGTGATGACCGCGGGGTCGACGTCCTTGACCTTGTCGAGGCAGTCCTGGCCGTCGACCGCGGTGGCCACCTCGAAGCCCTCGAGCTCGAGGTTGACGGTGATGAGCTGGCGGATGACGTCGTCGTCGTCCACGACGAGGACCCGACCGAGGGAGCCTGACACGCGGCGGAGCGTAGCCCGCCCCGCGCGACGCACGCGCCCGGGCCCGGGCAGCACCACTGGTAGCGTCGGCGACCGCCCAGGGCCCCCGTAGCTCAGGGGATAGAGCACCGCCCTCCGGAGGCGGGGGCGCAGGTTCGAATCCTGCCGGGGGCACGTCACGTCGTCCTGAGGAGCTGTCGTGGGCCGCCTGCGCACCGTCGTCTGGGTCGCCGCCTGGCTGGCCGCCCTCGCCCTCGTCGCGGTGGTCGTCGTCGCCGTCGACTCCCTGCTCGTCGACGGGTCGGGCGTCGAGGACGCCGTCACCTCGGTGCTCGGCTGGATCGCGGTCGCGCTCGTCGTGCTGGGCACCGGCGCCGGCGCCCTGCTGCTGTCGCGGCGGCTCGTCCCCCGCGCCTGACCGCACCGGTCACCGCCGCGACCGCGGCGCCGGTCACGGCGCCGGTCGCGCCACCGGTCACAGCACCGGTCACGCCACCGGTCACAGCACCTCGGTGACCACCGCGGCGCCGAAGCCCGCGCGCACCCGCACGCGGCGGCCGACGTGCGTGCGCACGCCCGGCGGCAGCGCGGCCAGCGACAGCTGGCGCGCGACCGCGGCCTCGTCGGTCCACGCCGCGGCGCGAAGGCCCTCGGGCGTGCGGCCGACGACGAAGGCCTGCGCCGGCCCGCCCTCGCGCCCGTGCTCGACGGTGGCGGCCTCCACCAGCAGGTCGGTGTCGGCCGGCTCGGCGACGCCCGGCCCCGCGGGGTCGAGGCGGCGCGGCACGGGGTCGCCGACGTAGCCGTCGGGGTGCGGGCGGCGGCCCAGCAGCACGGCGTGCTGGTAGGTCAGCAGCCCGCCGTTGGCGTGCACGAGCGCGGCGTCCTCGCCGTCGCGCAGCCGCTCGTGGGCGGCGACGACGGCGTGCAGGGAGTAGCTGTTGAGCGGCCCGCCGAACGACGCGTGGCCGCCGGTCGCCGACAGCACCGCGTCGCGCGGCAGCCCGAGGTGCAGCGCCGCGAGCTTGGGCACCACGGGGAAGCAGGAGTAGACGTCGACGAGGCCCGGCCGCACCGGCGACCGCTCCAGCGCCGCGTCGAGGCACGCCGACAGCGCCCGCGAGGCGCCGTACGCGTCGCGCGCGAGCAGGTCGACCACGTCGTCGACGCCGGCGCCGCCCCAGACGTGCGACACGTGCGCGACGCCGAGGTCGCGGGCCACCGCCAGCGACGTGACGACGACCGCGGCCGCCTGGTCGACGTTGGGCATCGCGTTGACCGCGCGGACGTACGGCTCGCAGACCATCCGGTTGGCGGCGGTCGGGGTGGCGACCTCCTCGGGGGTGCGCACCTCCGGCGACCAGGCGGCCGGGTTGCGGGCGGCGACCTGCGACAGGTCGGCGTAGAGGCGGGCCGACCACTGCGCCGACTCCTCGGCGGTCAGGCCGAGGTCGGCCTGCAGGCGGTTCTCGAACACCGCGTACGCGCGCGTGGGCAGCAGCAGCCCGGCGGCCAGCTGCTGCGGGCTGCCGAACGCGTCGGCGTCGAACGGCGGCGGCTCCGCGGGCGGGGTCCAGCCCGCCTCGACCGGGTCGCGATCGCCGAGCGCGCGCCGGGCGGCCTGCGCCTCGCCGCCGACGACGAGGGCCACCTGGCTCTCCCCCGCGGCGATGCGGGCGGCGGCCTCGTCGAGCAGCCGCGCCGGCCAGTGGCCCCCGGTCGGGCTGTCGGTGCGGTGCCGGGGCACCGCGCCGACCGCCGTGCCGACGCGCGCGGCGACCGAGTCGTACGACCACGAGGCGACGCCGACGGCGAGCACGGTGTCGGCGCGGGCGAGCAGCCGCGCCTCGCCGGCGGCACGCACCGCGTCGAGCACGAGCGCGAGCGGCTCGCGGGTGCCGCCGCGCTCGCCGCGCACCTGCGCGGCTCCGACGACGACGGGCGTGCGCGAGGGGTCCACGCCGCCGACGCTACTGAGCGCGGCAGGTGGCCTCGGCCGGGGGCTGCAGCCCCACCAGGTAGTCGGTGACCGGCTCGACGACGCAGTCCGGGGCGCCGCTGCGGTAGACGGTGTGCCCGTCGCCGTCGTGCGTCAGGAGCACGCCCGACGCCAGCTGGTCGGCGAGCGCGACCGCCCAGTCGTACGGCGTCGCGGGGTCGCGCGTCGTGCCGATGACGACGACCGGCGGCGCGCCCTCGGCGGTGACGGGCGCGGGCTCGGCCACCGGCGGCACCGGCCACGCGCGGCAGGGCAGGCCGCCGAGCGCGAGCGCCTCGCCGAAGCGCGGGGCGGTGCCCTCCAGCCGGGCGGCGAGCGCGGTGTAGGCGCCGACGTCACGGGGCCACGGCCGGTCGAGGCACGTGACCGCGACGAGCCCCTCGAGCAGCGGGTCGTAGCCCTCGTCGGTGCGGGAGGAGTAGGAGTCGGCCATCGACAGCAGCGTGCGGCCCTCGCCCTGCTGCGCGTCGGCGAGGCCCTGGCCGAGCGTGCGCCAGCCGACCACCCGGTCGTACAGCCCGCCGGCGGCGGCGAACACCAGCTCGCCGGGCCCGAGCGCGCGG
>CANKBT010000336.1 GCA_947479995.1 Frankiaceae bacterium
CCCGCGCCGGAGGCCGAGCCCGTCCCCCAGCCCGCCCCCGCGGACGTGACCGCCCAGCCCGTCGCCGACGCGGCGCCGCCCGCGGAGCCCGCGGCCACCGCCCCCCGCCAGCCCGGGCACCTGCCCCCACCCGCCGGGGCCATGGCGCCCGCCGACGTCCCGCGCCTGGACACCGGCGCCCCGGCCGTCCAGCCGCAGGACACCGGCCCCGACGTCGACACGCCGCCCGCCGCCAGCGCGGTGATCGACGGAAGGGGCGGCCGTGCGGAGGACCCCGCGGCAGCGCCCGCCCTTCCGCCGATCGACGACGGCACCGACGACAGCACCGACGACAGCCCCGACGAGGCGCCCGGCGCCGACGCGCCGACCGCCGACCAGCCGGCCGCCGACGCCGCCGAGGCCGCCGACGCCGCCGACGCCGCCGACGACGCCGACGACGCCGACGCCGCCGACGACCGCACCGCCCCGCCCGCCGACCCGCTGACCGACCCGCCCGCGCCCGAGCCAGGCGACGAGGCCTCCCGCCGCATCCGCGAGCTGGTGCGCGACGAGCCGGCGCCCGAGCCGCGCACGGGCCTGGCGGCGTACGCCTCGGAGGACACGCCGATCATGGCGGCCGCCGTCGCGGCGGTGCGGGTGCTCAACCCGTCGGCCGACCCGTTCCCGCCGCCGGCGCAGCGCCGGGTCATCACCGTCGCCAACCAGAAGGGCGGCGTCGGCAAGACCACGAGCACCGTCAACCTGGCGGTGGCCCTGGCCCTGCACGGCGCCAAGGTGCTGGTCATCGACCTCGACCCGCAGGGCAACGCGAGCACCGGCCTCGGCGTCGAGCACCACGCCGGCACGCCGGACGTCTACGACGTGCTCATCAACGGCGCGACGATCGCCGACGTCGTGCAGCCCGCGGCCGACGTCCCGGGCTGCTGGTGCGTGCCGGCGACCATCGACCTGGCCGGCGCCGAGATCGAGCTGGTCAGCGTCGTCGCCCGCGAGTCCCGCCTGCAGCGGGCGATCGCGGCGTACGTCTCCGGGCCCGGCGCCGACCTCGACTACGTCTTCATCGACTGCCCGCCGAGCCTGGGCCTGCTCACCGTCAACGCGATGGTGGCGACCCGCGAGGTGCTCATCCCGATCCAGTGCGAGTACTACGCGCTCGAGGGCCTGGGCCAGCTGCTCAAGAGCATCGACATGGTGCGCGCGCACCTCAACGAGCAGCTCGCGGTGAGCACCATCCTGCTGACCATGCACGACGCCCGCACGCGCCTCGCCGACCAGGTCGCGCAGGAGGTCCGCGGGCACTTCGGCGACGTCGTCCTCGGCGCGACGATCCCGCGCAGCGTGCGCGTCAGCGAGGCGCCGGGCTACGGCAAGAGCGTCGTGACGTACGACCCGGGCTCCCGCGGGGCGCTGGCGTACGTCGAGGCCGCCCGCGAGATCGCCACGCGCGGCGCGGCGGTGCGCGAGGATGGCACCCCCGGTCCGGCCAGCACGCAGGAGTGAGCACGTGACGCGTCCCGTCGGCGGCCTCGGCCGCGGCCTCGGTGCCCTCATCCCCGGCCCGGTCGGCACGCCCGGCCCCGTGCTGGCGGGCGCGCCGGCGCCGGAGGCCGTCGCCGGCGCCCGCTTCGCCGAGGTGCCGGTCGACCACATCACCCCCAACCCGCTGCAGCCGCGCGCGCACTTCGACGAGGAGGCGCTGGCCGAGCTGGTCGTGTCGATCCGCGAGGTGGGGCTGCTGCAGCCCGTGGTCGTCCGTCCGCTGGACGGTCAGGCCGACGGCGTCCAGCGGTACGAGCTGGTCATGGGCGAGCGGCGCTGGCGCGCCAGCCGCGAGGCGGGGCTGACGGCGATCCCCGCGATCCTCCGCGAGACCAGCGACGACGACATGCTGCGCGACGCGCTGCTGGAGAACCTGCACCGCCAGCAGCTCAACCCGCTCGAGGAGGCGGCGGCCTACCAGCAGCTGCTGCACGAGTTCGGGGCCACGCACGAGGAGCTCGCCGGCCGCATCGGCCGGTCGCGCCCGCAGATCACCAACACCATCCGCCTGCTGCAGCTGCCCGCCCCGGTGCAGGCGCGGGTGGCCGCGGGCGTGCTGTCCGCCGGGCACGCCCGGGCGATCCTCGGCCTGCCCACGCCGGAGGCGCAGGAGGCGATGGCGACCCGCGCGGTCGCCGAGGGCATGAGCGTGCGCTCGGTCGAGGAGGCCGTGCAGCTCGCGCAGGCCGACGCGGCGGACGACGCCCCTGCGCCCCGCCGGCAGGGCAAGCGCCCGCAGCCCGCGGGCCTCGGCGAGCTCGCCGAGCGGCTCTCGGACCGCTTCGAGACGCGCGTGAAGATCGACGTCGGGCGCAGCAAGGGCAAGGTCGTCATCGAGTTCGCCAGCGTCGACGACCTCGAGCGCATCGTCGCCGTGCTGGACGCTCCGCCCCCCGCCTGACCAGGCCTGCAGGCCGTCGAGGCCCGGGGAGGGCGCTCGGCCGATCGGGTGAGCCACGCTGCGTCGCCCGGTGCACACGCTTCGTGATGCTTCCGTGACTTGCCACCGGGACTTGCGGCGTGTCGGGTGTCACAACACGTCTGAACTGACCCCTAAAGTTCCGTCGCCGGCCTGCCGACTGCTCGCGGGAACGGCTCCTCTCCCCTTGACCCGAGAAGGTCCACGTGCACGTCGCACCCCGGCGCACCGCCGCCACCCTCGCCCTCGCCCTCGTCGCCAGCACCCTCGCGCTGCTGGCGCCCTTCGCCGCCACGCCGGCGCAGGCGGCGGTGGTGAGCCCCCTGGCCCTGGCCTACGACCAGGACGTCTACGGCGACTTCGTGCTCGCCGGCAACGGCAACATGCGGTGCCCCGTCGCGACCGACGACCCGCTGGCGCAGTTCGGCACCGGCGTCTGCGCCGACAGCGCCGCGCGCACCACCGCCGTCGCCAACGACAACTTCGACATGCAGTGGAACGTCTCGGGCGCCGCGACGACCGGCATCTTCAACCGCTCCGCCGCCAGCGTGACGATCCCCGCCGGCGCGCGCGTCGACTTCGCCCGCCTCTACTGGTCGGGCAACACCGGCTTCCGCGCCGACAGCGGCGCCGGCTTCACCTCCTGCAGCGGCCAGCAGAACACCCGCGGCGTCGAGGCCGACGAGCCGCCGGTCCGCACGACCGCGCCGGTCGTCACCGCCTCGCCGCAGACGACGCCCGTGCAGCTCACCGCCGGCGGCACCACCACCGGCTACCTGCCGGCGTCGTACTTCACCGACCGCGCCGTCATCACGAGCACCAACCCCGAGTACTACAGCGCCTACGCCGACGTGACCGCCCAGATCGGCACCGTCGCCCGCGGCTCGGCGCAGACGATCTCGGTCGGCAACGTCTGGACCCCCGAGGGCTTCAACTGCTACGCGGGCTGGTCGCTCGCCCTCGTCTACGCCTTCGACGAGCCCAACGCCGCCAGCGCCCCGATCAAGCGCTCGGTGCAGGTCTTCAACGGCCACGTCCGCCAGTTCGCCGGCGACGCCCCGACCACGGTCAACGTCACGGGCCTGCGCAC
>CANKBT010000337.1 GCA_947479995.1 Frankiaceae bacterium
CACCGGCCGGCGCCGGCGCGGTGCGGCGGCGCCGCCGCCGAGCGCGGCCAGCCCGACCGCGAGCCCGGCGGCCCCGCCGACGAGCACCGGGTCGCCCAGCCGCGCGAGCGGCCGCGCCCCGCCGGGCACGCGCAGCCGCGCGGCACCGAGCACGTCGTCGTCGGTCGGCCGCCACTGGTCGACCTCGGGGTTGCCGTCGCCCTGGGTGACCCAGCCGCGCCGGCCGTCACCGCCCACGATGCGGTGGATGACCCGGCCGCCGTCGACGCGGTACGTCACGACATCTCCGATCCGGTAGGTGCGCTGCGTGCGCAGCACGATGAGGTCGTCGGTGGCGTACGTCGGGTCCATGCTGTGGCCGGACACGCGCACGTACGTCGTCGCGCCGCCCAGGGAGGTCGGCGCCAGGGCGAGGGCCCACGCCACGAGCAGCAGCAGCGCGACCACGGTCGACGGGCGCAGCAGCCGGGGCACGGCGCCTCCTCGCGGGGGCAGCTCGGGTCGGGTGGGGGGCAGGAGCGCGCCCCCGGCCGTCGGCCGGGGGCGCGCCGCGCCGGCTAGCGGCCGCTCGCGCCGGCCGGGTCGTAGTCGGTGAAGCCCTGGTCGATCGTGATGCGGGCGCCCTCGACCTGCGCGGCCTTCGCCCCGCCCGCGAGGCGGGCGTCGCGGCCCTGCGTCGCGTCGCCGAACTGCACGCGGTAGCTGTCGACGCCAGGCGTCGTCTGGACGCTGCCCGAGGGGCCGAACTCGGCGCCCGTGCCGTCGAGCGTGTAGACGAACATGCGGCCGGCGCACGTGTGGCCGGGAGCCAGCTTGACCTCGGCGTTGAGGACCACCGGGCCCGCGCCGTTGCCCTCGTCGGTGCCCCACTGGGAGACGGTGGCCGAGGCCGCGCAGTCGAGCTTGGTGGTGGTGCCGGTCTGCAGCGGGGCGCCCTGGGTGACGTCGAGCCCGGCGGCGGAGGCGGCGCCGGCCGCGGCGAGGGCGGCGACGACGGGGACGAGCAGGAGCTTCTTCATGGCGGTGTCCTCTGACGGGAGCGGGTGGGAGGCCGCCGGTCCTGGCGGCGTCGAGGGGCAGTGAAGGCCGCGCCCGGCGCCGCGTCGTCATCACTTCTGTGGACGTGCGGCGCGGCGTCCGCGCGCACGCTGCCGCCGTGACCGCACCCCGCCGCGCCCTTCTCCTGCCGCCCCTGCTCGCGCTGCTGTCGCCCGTCCTCGCGCCCGCGACGGCCGCCGCGCAGGACGGCCCGCCCGGCTTCGCCGTGCGCGCCGTGACGTACGAGCTCGACGGGCGGCAGGTGGCGGCGGTCCGCTTCGTGCTCGTGCCCGACGCCGGCGAGCCGGTGGTCGCCTGGTTCGGCGAGGGCGGTCCTGACGCGCCGTACGCGTGCCTGCCCGAGGGCGCCGCTCGGGTCTGCCGGCCGGAGCCCGGGCGCGCGGCCGCCGTGCGCGACGTCGAGGTGCTCCGGGTGCGGGTCGACGGCGGCACCGCCGTGCTGAGCGCGGCCACCGGCGCCCCGCCCGCGAGCGGCCCGGCGGGGACGCGTACCGCCGAGGGCGAGCTGCCGTTCACCGGAGGGGGCGCCGTCGCCCTGCTGGTGGCGGCCGCCCTCGCGGCGGCGGCCGGCACCGCCACCTCGCACCTCGCCCGGGCCCGGCCCGCACCGGCACGGGGCGCCGCAGATCATCAGCTCTGATGACGACGGCGCCCGAGGGACGGGCCACGGTCCTCGACAGCCGCACCGCGCGGCCCGCCGGGGAGGCTCCCGGCCCACCCTGGAGGTCCCCGTGAGCGTCACCCTGCGCGCCCTGCTCGTCCCCGCCGTCGCCGCCGTCGTCGGCACCAGCGGCTTCGCCCTCATGGCGTCCAACGCGGTCGAGGAGTCCGCGGCCGGCGAGGGCCGCGCCGACGTCTCCGGCTACGAGGTCACCGACATCACCTACGGCTACGGCCACCGCGGCGGCAGCAACCCCACGCCGGCCAACGGCGGCTCGGGCGCCATCACGTCGGTGAGCTTCAGCCTCGACAAGCCGGCCTCGACGGTCACCGCCTTCGTCGAGCAGGGCTCGCCGAGCAACGCGGTCGAGTACCGCGGCTGCACCGAGTCGGCGGCCGGCAGCCAGCGCTGGACGTGCACCACCGGCGGGGGCCAGGCCCTCGTCGTCGCCGCGACGGGGCTGTTCGTCAGCGCCGCGCAGTAGCCGCTCCGCGCCGGGCGGCGGGCACGACCCCGCCGCCCCGGCGCCGGCCCGTCCGGAGGACGCCCGTGAGCCCGACCCGCCGCCGCCCGCGCCGCCACCCGGTGCGGGCGGCGCTGCGCGTGCTGCTCCCCCTCGCGGTGCTCGCCGCCGCCTTCGCCGCGGCCGGCCCGCGCGAGCTCGGCGGCCCCGCGTCGTACGTCGTCACGAGCGGCAGCAGCATGCTGCCGGGCATGGAGCCGGGCGGCGTGGCCGTCGTCCGGGCGCGCGACGACTACCGCGTGGGCGACGTCGTGGCGTACGTCCAGCCCTACCTGCGCTCGGTCGTGCTGCACCGTGTCGTGGGCGTCGACGGCGACCGCTTCGTCGTGCAGGGCGACAACAACCCCGAGCCCGACCGCTACCGCCCGCGCGCCGACGAGGTGCTCGGGGCGCGCGTCGCCTACTGGGCGGGCGGCGGCCGCTGGCTCACGACGCTGCGCTCGCCGGCCTTCGGCGGGCTGGCCCTCGGCCTCGCGACGCTCGTGGCCCTCACGCCGACGCGCCGGCCGCCCCGGCGCGACGAGCCCGCGCCGCCGGAGACGTCGGAGACGCCGGAGACGTCGGAGCCGTCGGCGCTGCCGGCCGGCCCGTTCCCGGCGGGTCCGGTGCTGCTGCGCGTGCAGGTCTACGCCCGGGTGCCGGCACCGCCGGTCGTCCCCGTGACGGGGCTGTGCCGCGCCGGCGACCCGGCCCGCGACGTGCGGTGGCGGGTCTGGGCCTGACCCGGTCTGCCCAGTGGGCCTGGTCACCTCGGGCGGTTGTGCACGACGTGCCTGTCGCACGGCGCAGGGCGGTCCTACGTTGCGCCCGTGCCACACCGCTGCACCGCCGACGACACCTCGACGTACCGCGGGCCGGACCGCCGCCAGCGCGAGGCCGCCCCCGCCGTCGCCACCGCGCCGCGGCGCGCGCCGCTCCTGCTGCTCGCGGTCGTGCTGGCCGCTGCGGTGGTGCTCGCCGGCCTCGCGCCCGACCGCGCCGACGCGGTGCGGGGCGCCGTGCGGCTGGTGAGCGGGGCGCTGCTGTCGGGCGCGGCGGCCCTGTCGCTCGTGCACTGGCGGCTCACCGGCCACCTGCGCCCGCTGCTCGTCGGCGTCGCGCTGGGAGTGCTGGCGCTGGCGCCGCAGCTGCTCGGCGCGCTCGCCCCGGTGCTGCACGGCCCCGACGCCGCACAGGTGCCGGCGCGGCTGGCGACGTGCGCGGCCTCGCTGGCCGCCGTGCTGCTCGTGCTGGCCGCCGGGCGCACGCCCGCCGTGGCCGCCGGCGCGGCGCCGGGCCGGCTGCTGCGCCGGGCCTTCGTGGCG
>CANKBT010000338.1 GCA_947479995.1 Frankiaceae bacterium
CGCCTGGCGCGACGACGCCGAGGGGCGGGTGCGCGCCCACGCCGACGCGCTCGCCGCCGTGACCGACGCCCTGGCCGCCGACGACGTCGCCCTCGACCCGCCCGCCGACACCGCGGGCGCCGCCGCCGCGCTGGCCGCCGCCGAGGCCGCGCTCACGGCCGCCACCGAGGAGCGCACGACCGCGCAGCACCGGGCCGACCAGCTCGACGCGCTGGTGCCGGGCCTCGTCGCGGCCGAGGCCGACCTCGCCCCGCTGGCCGCCGACGCCGCGCAGGCCCGCGCGCTGGCCGACCTGTGCACCGGCGCGGGCGCCAACACCTACCGCATGACGCTCACCTCGTTCGTGCTGGCCGCCCGGCTGGAGGAGGTCGCCGCGGCCGCGAGCCGTCGGCTGCTGCGCATGACGCAGGGCCGCTACGCGCTCGTCCACACCGACGGCGCCGCCCGCGGCGGCGCCCGCTCGGGGCTCGGGCTGCTCGCCCGCGACAGCTGGACGGGGCAGGACCGCGACACCAGCACGCTGTCCGGCGGCGAGACCTTCCAGGCGTCCCTCGCCCTCGCGCTCGGGCTCGCCGAGGTCGTGCAGGCCGAGGCGGGCGGCGCCCGCATCGACGCGCTGTTCGTCGACGAGGGCTTCGGCAGCCTCGACGAGGACACCCTCGACGAGGTGATGGACGTGCTCGACGGCCTGCGCGAGGGCGGCCGCGTCGTCGGCGTCGTCTCGCACGTCGCCGAGCTCCGCACCCGCATCCCCGCGCAGGTGCGCGTGCGCAAGGACCCCGCCGGCAGCACCCTGCAGGTCGTCGGCTGCTGAGCCGTGGTGACACCCGCGACCCGCCACCCGGCGCACCGGCGAGTGGTCGGCGCCCGGCGGGTAGGGACGGGGGAGCCCACCCCGACGACACGAGGAGAACCCATGCGCGTCCTGCGAGGGATGATCACGGCCGGCATCGCCCAGCGACTGATCGCCGAGGCCCGCAAGCCCGCCAACCAGGCCAAGGCGCGCCAGGTCCTCACCCAGGTGCAGAGCCGGGCCAAGCGCACCCCGCGCTAGCCCCGCCCGCCCCCTCGACGGGAGGCCCGCGGTGCCCCTCCGGCCACCGCGGGACCTCCCGTCGTCGTGCGCCCCGCCGGCCCGGTGACGGGCTCCGCTAGGCTGTCCCGGCACCACGCGCTCGTAGCTCAACGGATAGAGCACTTGACTACGGATCAAGAGGTTGCAGGTTCGAATCCTGCCGAGCGCACCCCTCTGACCTGCCAGTTCCTCTCGCCAAGCCTCCCCGACGCCGTGCACGGCGACGAGCGTGTAGCGCGCCGTGTAGCAGTAGCCCTTACGGCGGCGGCTCGAGGGACCTGACGAAGCGGTCCATGCGCGAGGCGCTGTCGCGCTGCACGTCCTCGAGCACGTGCGTGTAGAGATCGGCGGTCGTCGACATGCGCGAGTGGCGGAGTGTGGTCTGCACGACCTTCATGTCCACGCCCTGAGCCAGCATGAAGCTGGCCGCAGAGTGGCGCAGGTCGTGCAGCCGGATCTGCCGGATGCCGGCCCCAGCGAGCAGGGCGGCCCAGGTCCGAGAGACGTTCCGCGGTTCGAGAGCGGACCCGACCCGCGTGGTGAAGACGAGCCCGTCGTCCTGCCAGGCCGCGGCTGTGCGTCGCTCGACCTGCTGGCGGGCTCGGTGGTCATTCAGGGCTGAGGTCAGGACGAGAGGCAGCGCGAGCGTGGCCGCACTGCCCTCGGTCTTGAGGTCGGTCTCCACGAGCTCCCCGCGCCGGCCACCCTCAGCCGACACGTCACGCCGCACGCGCTGCAGTGAGCGTCGGACGGTGACGGTGCCAGCGACGAGGTCGAGGTCCTGCCAGCGCAGCGCGAGCGCCTCTCCCCGCCGGAGACCGAGGGTGAGCAGCACCAACCACAGGACTTCCTGGCGCGTGCCTCGGGCAGCCGCGATGAGCTCCCGAGCCTCGGCTTCGCTGAGCGGCTTGACGGGCGCGCGCCTTGAGCGGGGCGGCACGACCGAGGTGGCGACGTTCCGGTCGACCAGGTCGTCGCGCTGGGCGTCGCTCAGCGCGCTGCGGAGGACGGCGTGCAGGTAGACGACAGTGCGGGGAGACAGCGGCTTGTCGCCGCGACTCGGCTGGTGCAGCTTCGCATCCAGCCACGCGCGGACCGCGGGAACGGTGAGCTCACGAAGCTGCAGATGACCGAGTGCCGGCGTGATGTGCAGCCTCACCTGCGTCCGGTAGCTGTCGAGTGTCGATGCGGCGAGCTGGCCGGCGCGCATCTTGGACGGCAGCGTCTCGGCGGTCCAGTGCTCCAGGTACTGCGCGACGGTGAGTCCCTTGCCCGATGTCAGGCGCAGTCCGGCGTCCTGCTGGCGGTGCAGGTCCCGCATCTTGAGAGCCACCTCGCTGCGCGTGCGGCCGTAGACGACCTTGCGCCTGCCGTTGCTCAGGCTGAGCGAGCCGCACCAGCGCCCGTCGGACTCTCGCTTGTAGATCGACCCCTCGTTGTTCGCTCTGCGCGGCACACGTGCTCCTCTCCGACCGCCCGAGCGGCCGCAGTTCGTGACTAGGAGGCCCGCGGGCGCGGGCCTCACGGAGGGGCAGCGCGCTCACCGCGCTGCGCGGGCTCGTCAAGACAGCGCCTTGCCGCGGGCGCCGGGCCCGAGAAGGCCTTCGCGGCGCGCCTGGCTCACCCAACGGCGAGCCGTCGACAGGGGGACTTGCGCCTCCTCGGCGATGCGCTTGGTGGGCGCGTTGGTCCGGGGAGCCAAGTCGCGGTACGCCGAGGCCACAGAGCTGAGGAACTCAGCAGTCAGGCCGCCCTCAGGCCTTCGAACAGGCACCCGGCTCGTCATCCTGACTTCGACGATGTGCCTCGCCTGCGGCTGCTGCGCCCAGCGCTCCCGGAACAGGTCGAGCCAGAAGCTCTTGACCGACTGCTGGCGCTCTTGCTCGAGCTCCACTGCCGGCGGCAAGGCCTGCGCAGCTGACTCCAGACGGCCGAGCGGTAGCTCGCGGAGTGCTCGCGTTCCGAGGGAGCACCCCGGTAGTGCTTGGAGGGCGTCGAAGGCGAGGCGCCCGTCCTCGTTGCGATGACACCCGAGAGCCATCGCGGGCTCCCCGTTGCGCAGCACCAGGAGCCAGCCGGGGGAAGTCTGCTCGAGTGACCACTCCGGCTCGTCGTGATCACCTGCTGAGCCGTGAGGCGCGGACGTCATGTGGTTGTTGTAGCGCGAACACCCATGACCCGTCTACCGTCCCTGGTTGTTCGAGCCAGAACAACCAGCTGGAGACACCATGGGTCAAGATCAAGTGCTGCTGACAGTCGAGCAAGCAGCCGCGCGTCTGCAGGTGGGTCGCACCCGCGCGTACGTGCTCATCTCCAGTGGGGCGCTGGAGAGCGTGACGATCGGACGCTCACGCCGCGTTCCCGTCGCCGCGCTGGAGCGCTACGTGGCGCAACTGCAGCGCTCGCAGGACACGCTGTGAAGTCTCGGCGTACGTGCGCTCGCACCGTGA